>JAYEKV010000001.1:0-21713 GCA_034716855.1 Campylobacterota bacterium
TATACTTGCCCGGGTGATGATCCAAAAGTTCTACTTGTAAGAAGTGATAGATGTTCTGTATTTGATATACCGCTAAACTTAGAAATAGAGGGTAAAGGTGTATCTCAAACAGCTATATCTAATGATGGTGCTGCATTTGCAAGAGAGTCTGGAATTAGAACTGCTATCTTAGCTGAAAATGTTGATCCATCTTTAGAAGTAGCAAGTAGATGTCAAATGATGGAACTTTGTAAACCTTTAGAGGCAGAGATAGACGGAGAGGTTTGTCAATTTGAGTTTATCTTTAGAAACTACCTTACAGGTTCACTTTATGAAGCTTGTCAAAAGGGGAATGATCCTTATGGACTGGAGCTATCTAGTGACCTTCCTCAATGGCATAAATTTGAAACACCGATTTTCACGCCAACAACAAAAGGTGTAAAAGATATACCTTTAAATACTGCAAAAGTAAGAGAAGTGTTCCCTGAAATTATCTCTAGCTTAGAAAAACTGTTTAAAGAGTTTACTCAATTTGCATTAGATAACGGTATAGTAATAGTTGATACAAAGTTTGAAGCATTTGTTGATGCAGATGGACAATGGGTACTAGGGGATGAAGTATTAACACCTGAGAGTTCAAGATTTATCACTAAAAAAGACTTTGAAAATGGTGATTATATATCAATGGATAAACAAATCCTTAGAGACTTTGGTAAACAAGAAAACTGGAAAGAGAAATCTAAAGACTTAGAGGCTGGACAAAAGCTAGATGTGAATGTACCAGATTCTATTAAAAATACAATTTTAGATGGTTATGAAACTATCCATAACAGCTTAAGTAAATAATTTTAACAACAAATATAAAGATTAAATGTATCTAAATTGTTGTAAGGCAGTTTTAGATATAATCGCATAATAATACAGATAGAAGGTAAAAAATGAAAGCAATCATTAATATTGGACTTAAAAAAGGTGTTTTAGATTCTCAAGGTAAAGCAACTCACCATACACTAGATACTTTAGGGTTTGCTGATATGGTAGCAGATGTAAGAGTTGGTAAACAGATCATCATGGAATTAAACAGCGATGATGAAGCAGCGGCAAAAGAGGAAGTTACTAAAATGTGTGAACAGCTTCTTGCTAACACTGTAATTGAAGATTACGAAATAACTTTAGAGAAATAGATCATGAAGGTATCAGTATTACAATTTCCGGGTACTAACTGTGAGTATGATACAAAATATGCATTTGAAAAACTAGGTGCAGAAGTTGAGATCGTATGGCATGAAAACAGATCATTACCTGGGGGTACTGATCTAGTAGTAGCTCCTGGTGGATTTTCATATGGTGACTACTTAAGAAGCGGTGCACTTGCTAAAAATGCAAACATAATGGATGCAGTAAAAGAGTATGCTTCAAACGGTGGAAAAGTTCTTGGTATCTGTAACGGTTTTCAGATTTTAACAGAAACAGGTCTGCTTCCAGGTGCATTGAAAAGAAATGATAACTTACATTTCATCTCTAAGCATCATCATTTAAAAGTATTAAATAACGACAACAGTTTCTTATCAGAACTAGAAGTTAATGATGTTGTAAATATCCCAGTAGCACATCATGACGGTAACTACTATATTGATGATGCAGGACTTGAAGAGTTAAAAGAAAATAATCAAATTCTTCTTCAGTACTGTGATGAAAATGGAAACAATCAAGTGCTTAACGGAAGTGTAGAGCAGATTGCAGGTGTATGCAACAAAGAGAAAAATGTATTTGGACTTATGCCTCACCCAGAAAGAGCTATGGAGTCATTACTAGGATGTGATGACGGTGTAAAAATGCTTCAAGGTCTTTTAAAGTAAAACAAAAAGTCAAGTAGGAAATATGAGATATTTTATAAACCTTTTCCTACTCTTATCAATAATAACTACAATCTCTTTTGCTCAAAATGATATAAGATCAAAAGAGTTGTATCTAGAATATATAGATTATCCAAAAAGAGTTTTTACCAATCAGAAATTTCACCTTACGCTAAAAGCAACAGTGTTAAGTGAATCATCTGACTTTGACAATATTAAAGTAACTTTCATCAATGAATATAATCTAGATATATTAAACAGAAACCCTCATTGGTCACAACATGATGACAGTATGTATACAACTAATCTTGAGTTTAAAGCAGGTGATAGTAATTTTGAACTTCCTATAATGACAATTGCTCTAATTAGAGACGATGAAATAATAGAATATTTATCTATAGATCCTCCGCAAATTAAATTTGAAAAAATAGCAATAAACCAAAAACTATTTTCTAATATAATAGCATCACAGCTTAATATAATGTCTATAAAAACTAAACAATATGATAATAAATCACTCATGAGTACTATAAATATAGAGGGTTTAAATAGTAATCTTGAAGATATGAATTTGCGTAAATACAAAGATCAAGGTGTAGAAAGTATAGAGGGTGATTATGAAAAGCAAAGTGTATTCTACTATGTAATTATACCAATACATGAAAAACAAATTAAATTCACATACTACAATATCCAAGAGAAAGATTTTGTAACAGTATCTATCCCAATAAACTTAAAAGAGGAACTTGTAAGTACACAAACCAATCTAAACCCATACAATGACAGTATGCTATTATATAAAAAAGCAGTTATTGTATTTGCTGCTGTTATTATATTGATTTTATATTTTCTTACAAAAAGAAATAGATATCTCGTATTTTTACTACTGTTTATTTTTTTACTTGCTTATTTGTTTATACCAAATAAAAAGATAACATTAAATAAGGGTGAAAAAGTTTATATACTCCCAACAAACAACTCTACAGTTTACAAAGTAATTGATAAAAGAGTTGTTGTAGAGATAATAAATGAAAAAGATGATTATAAAAAAGTACTATTCAAAAATCAAAATATAGGATGGATAAAAGAAAATGATTATAAGTAAAATAAGAGCAATATTAGTAGTGATACAAATGGCTTTAACTGTTACAATAGTTATACTTTTAATGTATATCTTTAATAGTAATAATAGAAGGATAAGAAAAGCATGGGCATCTTTACAAATGAAACTTCTTGGTATAAAACTTGAGGTTAAAGGTGAGCTAGACAATGACGCCCAGATGTTGATACTAAATCATCAATCAGTACTAGATATTATGATATTTGAATATATACATGAAAAAAACCTTGCATGGGTAGCAAAAAAAGAGATTGCTGATCTATTTTGGTTTGGACATATTCTAAAAGCTCCTGATATGATCATAGTTGAGAGGGAAAGCAAAAGCAGTCTTGTAAAACTTCTAAAAGATGCAAAAAATAAAATTGCAGACAAAAGACCTATAGCTATCTTCCCTGAAGGTACAAGGTCATGTGGAAAAAGGATGAAGAAGTTTAGGGCAGGTGCAAAACTAATAGCAGAAAAAAACAATCTTTCTGTGCAACCCATAGTATTGATAAATTCAAGACAGATATTGGACTCTCAGAACTTTACTCAAAATCCAGGAATAGTAAAAGTTATATACTTACCTACGGTCAAAGCAGAGAAAAAAACAGACTGGTACAGTCAAGTGGAAGAAGATATGAAAAATACTCTAAAAAAAGAGCTTGCATAGATGCTTATAACACCTGCTACATTATCGGCTGTTGCAATTGGAGGTGCTTTGGGTGCTGTGACAAGGTTTTACACTGCTTCAGTGATAGTAAGGCATTTTCCCCACGAAATACCAATTGCTACTTTGATTATAAATCTATCAGGTAGTTTTTTAATTGGAGTACTTATAGCCTTGTTTTTACAATTTACACCATCAGATATTGTAAAAGGCTTTTTGATTACAGGATTTTTAGGAGCATTAACTACATACTCTACATTTGCTATAGAAAGTTATATGATGTTAAACAGTTCATTTTATTATGGGGTATTAAATATAGTATTAAATGCTTTAGGCACAGTACTTGCAGCAGCAATTGGATTTAAGTTGGTAGAGACCCTTATAAGATAAGAACTATCTTATAGGGTTTATATTATTCAGAAGTATGTTCTTTAAAGTTTGTAAGGAAGTCTTCTAAAGAGTATTTGTTTCTGTGTTCTTGAGTCATAATATGAATAAGTATATCACCTAAATCTATTACGCTCCAATCTCCATCCTCTTCAGTTCTTAAAAACTCTTCACCTTCAGGTTTTAAGTCATCTTTTAAATGACTTAAAAGTGCAAGTGAATGTTTTGGATTCAATGAAGTTGCTATTACAACTTGATTTACTATATAACCTTTACCTGAAAGATCAAAATTTTCAATATCTTCTGCCTTATTAAAATCAAGAATCTCAATAATCTTTTTTATTCTTTGTTCCATATTTCTTTAACCTTATTTAGAATTTTTTTAGGGATATACTCAACTTTTAGTTCATCTCTTAGATCGGTTGAACTTACAGGTATATCCATATCTAACTTTATAAATCGTATTATATCATTTTTAGCTTCATATCCCGGTCTTGAAACTACAACGAATGTTACCAATCTTTTCAGAACATCAAAATCTTTCCATAAATGAAGTTTTGCAACATTATCGGCACCTATAATAAGATATATGTTTTCAGGCTTATATCGATCTTTTAAATACTTTACAGTCTCTATAGAGGGTGTCGCTTTATTTTGTAAAATTTCATAGTCATCAACAGTAATTTTTTGATCACCTTCAAACAAAATATTTAAAAGCTCCAGTCTTTGTTTTGGTTCAAAATGAAAACTCTTTTTAAAAGGGTTTAGAAAGGTAGGTACTACAATTAGTTTATCTATATTCAAAGAGTTAAGAGCTTTGCGACAGATCTCTTCATGACCTATGTGTGGAGGATCGAAACTTCCTCCATATATTGCAATATTCAATTATATCCTTTATGTTTATTTAGAGGGTGATATTGGTTTATGGTTTGTTTTAGATGTTGCTGTTCAATGTGTGTATATATTTGTGTTGTTTCAACATTTTCATGACCTAAAAGCTCACTTACTACCATAAGGTCAGCACCGCCTAATATAAGTGATGTGGCATATGAATGCCTAAAAGTATGTGGGGAAACATCAAAGTATTTTTTTGTGATCTTAAAGACAGATATACGGCTTATAGGGTTACCTTGATAGTTTAAAAAAAGATATTCACTGCTTTTATCTCTATTTTTTAAATACTCAAAAAGTGCATTAAGTGCTATTTTTGCAATAGGTACAATTCTTTGTTTTGAACCTTTGGAATATAAGACTCTTATAAAGTTGTCTTCTATATCATTTCTTTTTATATTGATAAGTTCACTTACTCTAACACCAGTTGCGTACAGGAACAATATAAGTGCATAGTCTCTTTTCCCAAGAATTTTTGATCTATCTATAAGTTCTAGGTTTGAGATGATTTTTTCATTTGTGATATATTTAGGAAGTGATTTCGGTAGTTTTGCAAAGTGAGCTTTTGGCTTGTCTGAAAGGTCAAAATACTCTTCACAAAACTGATAAAAGCTATTTATTGTACTTAAGTGTCTGTTTTGAGTTCTAGGGTTCTTTATGGAGGAGAGATATTCAAGAAGGTTATCACTTGATGCTTCTAGAAGATCAATATCTCTCTCTTCTAGAAAGCTGTTGTAGTCTTTAATATCAGTTAGATATGCCTCTTGTGTATTTAAAGAAAGAGATCTGATAATTATCAGATGCTCTTTAAAAGCATCTATTATATTAGACATTACTTCAATTCAATAGAACTATTCTCAAAATATATTTTATTGTTAATCATTATAACTTTTTCATCTTCATCAAATGAAAAATCTAATATTTCATGTTCTGTTAAAAACTCATTCATTTTAATCATATATCCTTGTGATTCAAGGGCATATAGTGAAGTTCCAAAACCAAGTGAATGGAATTTGGCAAATTTAAATTTTAGTTTTGCAAGTTCTAGTAAATTGTAGTTGTATTTTATAATCCATCCATCTACTGTTGCAACATAGATAAAGCTTCCATGTACTATGATATTTTTTATATCTATATCTATAACTTTTACATTACCGTTTGTAAAAGTAAATATTCTAGAAGGTGTAGCCGTTATTAGCGTATCATCAATCGTATCTAGGAATATTATATTATTTATCTCTGATTCAGGGTCTATATTGATAGTTTGTATAACACTTTTTTTATTTAAGTCAATAATTACAACTTTTCCATCTAAAGTTGGAAATAACAGTACTGTTTCCATAAATTTCGGATTTGCTATTTTAATATCATTTATCATTGACTCTGCAAAGTATTCTTTGTATTTGATCTGTTTTGCAGCTTTGTCATAGATTATGATAGAGTTGTCAAAAAAGCCTAGTGCCAACAAGTCACCTTTTATCGAAGCACTTACAATATTTTTGTCAAATTTTATCTCTTCCTCTTTATTACCGTTAATGATCAATAAAGAACCTTCATCATTTGCAGCTAAAACTACACCGTCATTACTGTTGATAAAGCTATATCCTTCTTTTAAAGAAAATGAAGATATACCATCTTTTGATATAAACTTATTGTTTTCTAAAGTTGCTCCATCATTGTTAAATGTTTTTATGTCCGAGCCAAGGTTTTGTTCTTGTGCATGATAGTCACCTTGTGTATCTTCAGGTTCGAAGTACTGTTTTGAACCACATCCAGCAAATAATAGTCCGATTATTAAAGAGTAAGCTAAAGTTTTCATATTGTTCCTATTTTGTCATTAAAAAATGTTGTAGCATTTTTGCTAAAGGTTCTACGCTAGAAGTTGTTGATATAAGTTTCAATGTTTCTTTAGCTTCGTTGTACTGACCATTTTTTGCTTCTATAAGAGCTTTATTAAATATGGCAAACTCTTTTAGTATAAACTTTTGATTTTGAATTGTTGATTCTATCTCTTTGCTGTTGTTATTTTGCATAGCTTTTGCATATTGAGATAACTCTTTAAAGAATTCAATCTCTGATGCATTTGATTTATTGTTCATATATAAAGCTATATCGTACAGTTTTTTATTTTTAGATTTTAATGTTTCTAATGCTTTTTTATCATCTGGATTTTCTAGAATAGTATTAAAAGCTTTGTTTGCTTCTAACTTATTTTGATTTGCGATATAGTCTGATACAGAGATACCTACTATCGCTAAAACAATAATCGTTACAGAACCAAGGATGACTTTTTTATATTTTTTGTAAAAATTTTCTAATTTAAAAAAGTTTTCTAAAAAACTCTCTTCAGTTGATATCTCTTTTTTGACATATTCAACATTTTCTTTTAAACTCATTATTATATTTCCTCTTAATTAAAATAGCAATAATTATATCAAAAGGAGACTAAAATTATAGAAACTCACCGCTATGGTAGAGCCATTTACTGTTTGATTTGAGAAATTTACTTTTTTCTGTAAATGTTATGTTCATATTGTTTTGAAAGATAATAGCTTCAAAGGTAACATATGCTTCATTGGTATCATCTCTAAAATCAATGATATTCAATTTTTCAAAACTAGTTGAATTACAAAAGTCCAATATACTTTCTTTCCAAATTGATATATTATCTGTAAAGTCTACATTATCGTGATGGGTAGTGTTTATAATATATTTATATTCAGATGCTACAAAGGCACTATATCTCGATCTCATAAGATCTAGGGCGTTTTTTGCTGATGCTCCTTTATGAAGTTTTTGACAGCATTGTTTGTATTTTTTATTGCTCCCACATGGGCATTTGGTGTTTGCACCTATTTTCATGATCGTTCTTTATGGTTCTTTGGATAATCAAACATTAAAAGTTCAAGAGTGTTATCAAAAAAATCATCCCAACTTTTTGTATCTGAAGAAATGCCAATTACACCTGTAGTTGGAAGGTTGTCGTATATATCAAGATGTTTTTCTATGAATTCATTTAAAGTAGGATTGTGTGACAAAATAAAAACTGTTTCATATTTATTGTTTATATTTTCAATTAGTTTCTCCAGAACACTTAGTGAAGAGAAATATAGGGTTTGGTCAAATTGAATTTGTTCTTTTGGATTTAAAATATCTTGAAAAAATAAAGCTGTTGTTTTAGCTCTGTTTGCAGGGCTAGATATGATTAAATCAGGAGTGATATTTTTTTGTTTTAGAAGTTGTGCCATAAAAGGGGCATCTTTTCTACCTCTTTTATTTAATGGACGATCAAAATCATCCAAAGTTATATCTTTCCAGCTTGATTTTCCATGCCTTATAAGATATAACTTTTTCATCATTTAACCTTTACGATATGATATTAAAGACCTTTTTTGATCTTTTCTGCTCTTCTTCTAGCACTTGGCTCTAGTTCTCTTTTTCTGATTCTGATGCTCTCAGGAGTAACTTCAACAAGTTCATCATCTTCAATCCACTCTAAAGCATGCTCTAAAGTCATATCTTTAGCAGGGATGATTTTAATAGCATCATCTGCACCAGAAGATCTTACATTTGATTGTTGCTTAGCTTTTACAGGGTTTACATCAAGGTCGTTTGATCTAGAGTGTTCACCTATAACCATACCACCATAAACTTTAGATTGAGGATCAATAAACATTATACCTCTATCTTGAAGATTAAAGATTGAGTATGCTACTGCTTCACCTTGCTCTGTTGATATTAAAGCACCGTTCATTCTTGATGTAACAACTCCAGAGTATGGTCTAAATTCTAAGAATGAGTGGTTCATAACACCTTCACCTTTTGTATCTGTTAAGAATTGACCTCTATAACCGATAAGTCCTCTAGCTGGAATCTCAAACTCAACTCTAGTTTGTCCGTCACCCATTGGGATCATATTTGACATAACAGCTTTTCTTTTACCTAATGTTTCAATAACAGTACCAGAAAATTCATCAGGGATATCACATACTAAATGCTCAAATGGCTCCATTTTAACACCATCGATCTCTTTTACGATAACTTCTGGTCTAGAGATACTGAACTCAAAACCTTCTCTTCTCATATTTTCAGCAAGGATAGTAATTTGTAACTCACCTCTACCTCTTACTTCAAATGCTGCTTCACCTTTAGCTTCATATTGCATTGCAATATTTGTGTTCATTTCAGCATCAAGTCTCTCTTGAATCTTGTTAGATGTTACAAACTTACCTTCAGTTCCTGCTAATGGAGAGTTATTTACTGCAAATGTTACAGATAGTGTTGGCTCTTCAATATGTAGTGGATCAAGTGGCATAGGGTTTTTAGGGTCACATAATGAATCCCCAACATCAACAGTTTCAAAACCGGCAATTGCAACGATATCACCGTGACCAGCTTTATCGATATCCATTTTTTCTAAACCTTTAAATCCAATAAGCTTAGTGATTCTTCCGTTTACTTTTTCACCGTCAGCTTTTACAAGCATAACGCTCTCACCCATAGTGATAGTACCGTTAAAGATTCTAGCGATTCCTATCTTACCGATAAAGTTATCGTAACCTAAAGTAAATACTTGAAGTTGAAGACCATTGTCATCAGACCCAGTTGGTTCAGGAACCTCTTCAATAATCATATCAAGTAATGGGATCATGTTATCATTATCATCATCTAAGGCAATTTTAGAGATACCATTTTTAGCAGCTGCGTAAATAACAGGGAATTCAAGTTGCTCTTCAGTTGCACCCATTTGGTCAAACAGGTCAAATACTTCATCTACAACTCTATCTGGCTCACCTGCAGGCTTGTCAATTTTATTTACAACAACAATTGGTCTATGTCCAATCTCTAGTGCTTTTTTTACAACAAACTTAGTTTGTGGCATAACACCCTCTTGTGCATCAACAAGTAATAAAACAGAATCAACCATCTTAAGAACCCTCTCAACTTCTCCACCAAAGTCGGCGTGTCCCGGAGTATCGATGATATTAATTCTAGTCTCTTTATAGTCAATAGCTGTATTCTTAGCAAGGATAGTAATCCCTCTTTCTTTCTCGATGTCATTACTATCCATCATTCTGTCTTCTGTTTCATCTCTCTCATCAAATGTACCAGATTGTTTTAGTAGTTCATCTACAAGTGTAGTTTTACCGTGGTCAACGTGCGCGATAACGGCAATGTTTCTAATGTCTCTCATGTTTTCTTCTTTATTTTAAATTTTGGGTATTTATTTTCGCGATTATATCTAAACTATAATTAAAATAAGAAATTATAAATTAGTGCAGTACAAAGCCCTGCAAAAAGTCCAGCTAATATATCATCACCCATGACACCCCAGCCACCTTCTACATCTCTATCTATTTTCCCTATTACTGATGGTTTTAAAATATCAAAAGCTCTAAAGAATATAAACGCCAAACCAGCCATAATCCAGTTATCAGCGGTAACACCGGCAATAGAAAGAGCTATCCACATACCTGCTAACTCATCTATAACTATCTCTTTCCCATCATGTGTATTTGTTTCTTCTTCATATATATTTATCTGTTTTACTGCAAATACTGAGATAAGAAGAGAAAGTAAAAATAGTGTTGATAGTGGTATAAAGTTTAATAGCCACATACCTAATAAAAGAGATACAAAACTTCCAACAGTCCCTGGTGCTTTTGGGCTAAGACCGCTAAAACCAACCGTTAAGAAGAATTTTCTCATTATTTATTGTCCTTATTCTTCTCAATACCAAACTTCTTACGCTTTTCCCAAAGGGATTTTCTACTTATTCCAAGACGCTTGCTAAGTTCTGTATCAGGGTATTTGTCTTGGAAACTAGTAACCATCATCTTAACATAGTCGTTAATAGTAAGTATGGAGTCTACTGTTGAAAGTTTGTTGGCTGATTTAATACTTACCTTTTCATATTTTTCAGAATTTATATCTTCTAAAGAACAAACAATAGCATCTAGATCTTCAATAGTATTTAGTATCATATCTTGTGAAACTTTTTTTGCGTAGTGAAAATCATATATATAAAGAAGATCGTTTTCAAAATCACTTGGTTCGATTTTTGTATTATTTTCTAGTGAAACAAACTTAATAGTTTTATTTAATCCTTTTGCTATATCAAAAGCAATTTTATCTGCAACTCTTTGGTCATTTGTCTCTATAGCAAATGGGAGACCACTTGGTATATCTATATCATAAGAGATATTGTTAAATGCAAATTCTATATAATTTGTTAAATTTTTATTTTCACTTTGAAGTTTTTTAAACTCTGCAAAGTGTGATATTTTTCTTACAAGTTCGTTCATAATAAACGGTTTTACGATATAGTCATTAGCTCCGTCTTTTAAAGGTTTTGTTACTGTTACATCATTTACATAAGAAACCAGCAGTATGATGATACTATCTTTAAAGCCTTTAATGATTTTATTTACATCTTCGCTGCTTAGATTTGTTGAAAGAAGTACAGTACAGTAGTTTATATCAAAATTTATCTCTTTTATATTTGTAACATTGGTACATGTGTATCCCTCATCTTGAAGTCTTATAGCTACTTTTTGAGCTAAGTAAACCTCTTCTTCTACTATTAATATGTTCATTTTTCCGTCCAATTATGATATTTTAATGTTGCACTGCTCAATACGGCAATACCTTCACTTCTTCCTATAAATCCCATCTCTTCACCTGTGGTAGCTTTTATATTTACTTTATATTTAGGTATGTTTAGTAAAGAAGCAATAGATGATTTGATATTAGATTTGTGTGGATTTATTTTTGGTTTTTGGGCTAAAATAGTAAAATCTACATTTACGATATCAAAGCCTACATTTGTAATAAATCTCACAATATCTTCTAAAAGCTTTTTTGAGTCAGCACCTTTATATTTTGAGTCGGTATCAGGAAAAAATTCACCGATATCCCCAGCACCTGCAGCACCTAATAAAGCATCAATGATACTATGTATAAGTACATCACCGTCACTATGTGCTTTAAAACCATAATCACAAGCTATCTCAACACCACCCAATACCATTTGTTTGTTTCGTTCAAATTGATGAATATCAATACCTGAACCCGTAAAGTGGTCACTTGATGGTCTCTTTATACAGTCTATATCTTTTATCTCATCTCCAAAGGTTAGTTTCTTTGACTCTAGAGAACCTTGTATATAATGTACAGAACCGTTTATATTTTTAATTGCACTGCTGTCATCTGTAAACTCTACATCACTTTGCAGTGCTTTTTTTAAAATACTAGTATTTGAAAGCTGAGGTGTTTGTATAAGTTTTACATTATCTCTGTTTAGAGTTTCATCTTGATATATAGTAGTATCACTTACATTTAATGCAGGTACTATACAAGAAGCTTTTTCCTTATTATCTATAAGTTCTTGAATAATTTTTTTAGGAACACAACATCTTGCAACATCTGTTATCATTACATATTTGGTTGTTACTTCCTGTAAAGCATTTTTCATAGACTCTTGTCTTGTGCTACCACCTGCTACAAAAGTATACTCATCAGTAAAATTATTCATGTAGAATAATTCATCTTTATGTCCAACTACTATGGTTTTTGCAAAATCTTCATATGAAGAAAGTCTTTTTGTTACATTTAGCCACAAAGGTTCATCCCCTGTTCTTAGCCATTGTTTTTTTGCCTGTAGTTGAAATCTAGATGATTCACCCGCACATAATACTATTAAAGTTGTATCGCTCACCTTGCCTCCTATTTACTAGTGTGTAAAAAAGTTACGCATTTTACTGAAAAATCACTTAATATGGTATTAGTTAATATTTAGATACAATCCTTTTCTAAGTAAAACCCATATTTCAGGAGTATAGATGCCTTTTGTGTTAAAAAAATTTAAAGCAGTAAAAGATAAAAAGATACAACATTTTTTAACAGATGAAGCTAATTTAAGTATCTCTTTTTCTCAAAAGATATTGGCCAAAGGGCGAGTATTTGATCAAGAAGGTAACAGACTGCAAAATGGTCAGAAGTTAAAAGATGGCTTTATTCAAGTGGCACTTTTTGAGGGGATAACAAGAGGACTTAATCCTATATTTAATAGTACTGATTTTGCTTTATTTGATAAACCTTCAGGTGTTGTTGTTCATCCAACTTCTAGAAATACACAGTATTCTTTACTTGATGAGATAAGGTACCATTTTGGAGAGGGTGCAAACCTGGGACATAGGATAGACCAAGAAACTTCTGGACTTGTATTGGTCACTAAAAACAGATATAGTGATATGACACTAAAAGATATGTTTGAAAATAAATTATACAATAAAGAGTATCTAGCAATTGTAAAAGGGAAACTTGATAGTAAAAAAAGTATTGACGGATCTATAAAAAAAGATACAGATAGTTCTATAGGGGTTAAAATGACTATATCTGATGAAGGTAAATCTTCTTATACTGAAGTGGAGCCTTTAAAGTATGATGTAGTAAGTGATCAAACTTTGGTAAAAGCTGTACCGCTTACGGGAAGACAACATCAAATAAGAGTTCACTTAGATTCCGTAGGTCATAGTATCGTAGGGGATCCTATATATAACGTAGATGAAAAATATGCAGATGCTTATCTAACTAAAAAACTTGATGAAAAAGTAAGATTAGAGGTTACTGGTTACCACCGTTTGTTGTTACAGGCTAACTGTTTGGAGTTTGACTATGAAGGTAGACATTTTAAATTTTATTCTAAGTTAAACTTAACTTAAGATTTATTTAAGTATAATTCCCAACTTTTATAAAGGGCGACAAAGACGCGACCCTTTAATTACAAAATTAAAAAGGATACAATGTGAAAAAAGATATTCACCCAGATTACAAAGCTTGTTCTGTAACATGTGCATGTGGTAATACATTTGAAACTAAATCAAATGTAGAAACTATGAGAATAGATATCTGTTCTGCATGTCACCCGTTCTTCACAGGTGAGCAAAAAGTTGTTGATGCAGCTGGTAGAATTGAGAAATTCAAAGCTAGATACGCAATGAAATAATGCTGACATTTGTTCCTGCTCCTATTGGAAACTTAGGAGATATATCCTTTAGAACTATTGAAGTACTAAAGGATGGGGAACTTATTTTGTGTGAAGACACAAGAGTAACAAAAAAACTACTCCAACTTATCTCACAAAGATATGAGATAACATTCCCAAAATTTGATTTTATAAGTTTACACTCCCATAACGAACAAAAATTCTTAAATGATGAAGCAAAACAGCTTTTTGAATCTAAAAACTGTATATATATGAGTGATGCAGGTATGCCTTGTGTAAGTGATCCTGGTAGTTACTTAGTAGAGTTTTGTCTGAAACATAATATACAATATGATGTAGTTCCTGGAGCAAATGCAATATTAACAGCATATGCTAGTAGTGGATTTAATGATACAAAGTTTACTTTTTTTGGATTTCTTCCACATAAGGGAACAAATAGAGAACAAGAACTTCAAAAGGCACTTGATAATGAGTATTTGAGTATATTGTATGAATCACCTCACAGGCTTTTAAAACTGTTAAAAGAGCTTAACGATAAAGTACCGAATAAAGAGATATTTCTTGCAAAAGAGCTTACAAAAAAGTTTCAGACAAGATATAAAGGTAATGCAGCCAACATATATGAAGAGCTTAAATCTTTAGATATAAAAGGTGAATGGGTCGTTATTATTAAAAATGAAAACAATGAATCAAAAGGGATAATTACACTTGAAGATGTAAATGATCTAAAGCTTCCTCCAAAACAAAAAGCAAAACTTATCTCCAAACTTACCGGAGAGAGTGTAAAAGATATATATAATAATCTTATAGGATAACACTTTGTATTTTATAAATAAAGAGTACAGTGAAACATTAGAGATAAAAAAATCAAAATTCATAACACATCTATGTCCCTATAAAGATTTTAACAAATTGATGGACAGATTAAAGCAAGAGCATCCTAAAGGAAGGCACTTTGTCTATGCTTACAGATATATTAATGAGTTTGATCAGATAGTTGAAAACAGCAGTGATGACGGAGAGCCAAAAGGAACAAGCGGTAAGCCATCTTTGAATGTTCTATCAGGGACAGGTCTTGTAAATTGTGGTGTTATAATAGTTAGGTATTTTGGTGGTATAAGATTAGGTACAGGTGGATTAGTAAAGGCATACAGTGATGCCGTGAATCTTGTAATAAATAGTTCAGAACTTAAAAACTATGTAAAACTTACGAAAAAAAGTTTAACTATAAACTATCAGCAACTTTCAAAGGTTGAATATATAATACAAAAGTATCAGATAAGTATTACAAATAAATTATTTGAAACAGATGTCAAGTTAATATTAGAAGGTTCTAAAGAAGAGTTTGATAATCTACAAACTGAACTTTCAAGGGATTGTGTTTTAGTAGATGAATAATTTTAACAGTGCTCATATTTTATTTATTATATTCTTGCTTGGGGTAAGTCTACTATTCAATATCTATTTTATCACTGTTTTTTTTGCAGGTGTCGTTTTTATGTCATTTATCACTTGTATTAAACAAGCTTACTATTATAAATTAATATTAACAGTGATTTTTTTTATAACAATTGAAACGATACATGGGTTACAGCCATTAAGTTTGACCGCCATTTCATTAATTACTTATTATCTGGTCATACCAAGAATCAAACATATTTTTTCAGCTTCAACTATTGCTGATATGTCTTTTTTATTATCTTTTTATATATTGTTTTATTTGTATATTCAATTTATAAACAGGTATGATCTTGATATTGAGTTGGTATTTTTAGTTAACTTTATTATTGACAGTTTAATTATAGGATTTTTGATATGAGGCTAAAAGTTATAATAGGATTTATTGTTCTTATCTCTGTACTTTTATTGTCTAGAGTATATTATTTAAGTATATTATCTCATGATCATTTTGAAGAGCTTTCCAAGAAGAATTATATAAAAAGATTTTACACAACCTCCTCACGAGGAGCAATAAAAGATAGAAATGGAAAATATCTTGCAGTTAATGAAGTTGGTTTCAGTATTAAAGTCAAACCTCATTTAAGAAGTAAAAATAAGTTTAAGGTAGTAGAAGATATATCTAAACAAGTAGTTAAACACTTCCCTAAATTTAAATATGAAAAACTGATAAAGAAATACAAAAGACTTGATTCTGTATATAAGCACAATTTTGTAACTTTAGTTGATTATATCCCTTATGATGATTTCTTTAAGCACTATACTGTTTTTAATTCTAATGATCACATAGAGATAGCTTCTGTTACAAGAAGACAGTATATATACAAAGATGTAGCTGCTCATATTTTGGGCTATATGGGTAAAACTACACAAAAAGATATAGAGCTTGATAATTATAGTAAATATTTTGAAAAATCAGGAAGAGCAGGGATAGAGAAATACTATGATAAGGTTCTAAGGGGTACTGTAGGATATCAAGATGTTCAGGTAAACTCATTATATGAAAAACTAAAAGTGATAGATGAGGTTAAGCCAAAGAAAAATGATATAACACTAACAATAGATATAGAACTTCAAAAATATATACATGAACTTTTTAATAAAAAAGCCGGTGCAGTTGTAGTTATGGATATAAATAACGGTGAGCTTCTTGCCGCAGGAAGTTTTCCTGAGTTTGATAATAATATCTTTGTAAACGGTATAAGTCATAAAGATTGGAGACGGATACAAGAAGATTTTAATCATCCGTTTACAAATAAACTTATAAACGGTCTTTATCCACCGGGTTCTGTTATGAAAATGGGGGTTGCTATATCTTTTCTTGAAAATAAAATAAATCCTAATTTTAAAGTGTATTGTACCAGTGATTTACAGCTAGGAAGTAGAAAATTTAGATGTTGGAAAGAGAAAGGGCATTATACTACAGGGTTTGTAAAAGCTATAAGGGAAAGTTGCGATGACTTTTTTTATAAAGGAAGTTTGAAGGTGGGTATTAATAACATTCACAATACACTTGATAGATTTGGTATAGGACATAAGACGGGGATAGATCTTCCTAATGAGTTTTACGGTATAAATCCAAATAAAAAATGGAAAAAAGAGGTAAGAAAAAAGCCTTGGTATGTTGGGGAAACTGTAGTATCATCAATTGGTCAAGGATTTATTTCCGTAACACCAATGCAAATAGCAAGATATACAGGAGCGATGGCAAATAACAAACTTCAAGTACCACATTTAAATAAAGATGATTCTTTAATTGAAAGCATAGATACCAATATAAGTTCAAGAGATATGAAAATTGTTGATAAGGGGATGTATGATGTTGCAAATCATCCTAAGGGTACAGCAACAAGATATGTAAAATCCAAGATAAAAGTTGCGGCAAAAACCGGTACGGCTCAAGTTGTAGGTATTCCACAGTCAGAAAAAAAGAGGATGAAAGAGCATGAGTTAGAATATTTTAAAAGATCACATGCTTGGCTTACTACATTTGCTCCATATAAAGATCCAAAGTATGTAGTAACTATTTTGGTTGAGCATGGTGGTCACGGTGGACATGCCGCAGGTGGTATGGCAGGTAAAATTTACGATAAATTATTTGAACTAGGTTATATAAAAGGGAAAAAATGAAAAACTACGAGATGATGATAGAAGCTGTAAAAGAAGCTAGATATATTTTAATAATAACACATATAAATCCTGATGCAGATACTATCTCATCTGCTTTGGCATTGAGCAATTATTTTTATGAAAACAAGATAAAACACAAGGTTTATAATAAAGATGGAGATATCCCATTTGCTTTAAACTTTTTGTCAAAATATGAGAAGATAACAGATCAGATCCCTAAGTTCTATGATCTTGTTATTTATGTGGACTGTGGTGATAAATATAGAGCAGGAGATATTGAACTATTAAGTGATGTAAAAGTTATAAATATAGATCATCATCAATCTAATAATAATTTTGGTGATATAAATATAGTGGATGATCAAAAAGCCAGTACGGCTGAGGTATTATATGAGTGCTTTGAGTATAATAAATTATTTATATCAAAAAATACGGCAGAATGTTTTTATGTTGGGATATATGATGATTCTATTGCATTTACAACACCAAGAACAAACTCTAGAACTTTTGAGATAGTAAATAAACTAACCCAAACAGGAATAAGTGTAAGTGGTATTGCTGATAATCTTTTAAGAAGAGATTCTTTAGCAAAGTATAGAATTATAGAAAAAGTTTTGTCTACACTTGAGCTTCATAACGAGGGTAAATTGGCCACTGTTTATATGAAGCCCGAATGGCTAAAAGAAACAGGTGCTGATATATCAGAGTGTGACGATATAGTAAATATGGTTCTAAATATAGCTATAGTTCAAGTTGTCGCATATTTAAGGGTGAAAAATAGTAAAGTTCGAGTTTCTTTAAGAAGTAAGGGAAATTTGGATGTAGCACAAATTGCAAGTAATTTTGGAGGTGGCGGACATAAAAATGCTGCTGGTTTAAGTATTGATGGAGTTGATATTGATAGTGCCGGCAAGAAGCTTGCCGATACTATTAAAAACTACATCTAGTATTAAACTCTTCTTGTGGAATATTTGTTATATCATTTGATAGTTTGATATTTTTAGTTAGCAGATCAGCCATAAGTTTTTGAGAGTTTGTTGTAGTGAACGGACCGATATATATTACCGTTCTCCCTTCATTGTTTTTACAAATTGAAATTCTTGCATTTTTATCATTTGTTTCTTTTATAAGTTGTTTGTATAGTTTAAATTTTAAACTTTGTACAGTTATAAATTTTAGTAGTAGAGGATCCTCTTTCATTTGATCTGTAACTTGCTGTTTAGCACTTATTGTATTATTTTCTTCATTATCACCTTTGTAGGTAGGGTGAGTGAATTTAGTAGTTACATCAATCTCTCTTTTTGTCAATTCCTCTTTTTTCGTAAAGATATTCTCTTCTTTATTTTTAGCTGCAAATTCTAGTAGTTCTTGCTCTTTTTCTAAGTTTAGAATTCTTTCTTCCTCTTGTGACTTTTGTACTGCCAGCTCTTTTTCATTTAATATTCCATATTTAGTCAAAGCAGCAAGTTGTGTATTTAATCGTTTTTCATCTATATCAGACTCTTTAAAGTCAATTTTTTTAATAGTTTTATATTTTATAATATCGACTTCATCTTTATCTGCAATTTTAGTTGTGTTAGTCTCTTCAACAGTTATAACTTCCGGTTCGTCAAAATATCCCGTAAAGTACAATACTGCACTAGTTAGTATTGTTAAAAGTAAAAGTGATGCTACGATTATTATGATAAGTTTTAGTTTCTTATTTTGAGGATTTTCCTCTTCTATTTCTGTTGACTCATCATCTACCTCGATCGTAGGTTCTGATGAATTAACATTATTTTGTTCCTCTTGCTCATTTACTAAATTGTCTGTATCACTATTTTCTAATTCTTCTGTTTCTTCCACTGCTGCTTTAGGCTCTTCATAGTGTGTTTGTTCACTTTTTGCGATTATATCAATATATGGAGTGATCTGTTCATCAAACTCCATAAATACAGTGAGTTTGGTTCCATCTATATCTATCAGAAATCTATAGATATTGTCAATATTGCTAAGTTCTTTACTTTGAATAATTTGATTGGATCCAATAGAAAACTTACTTTCATTTCCAAGATCATCAAATTCTGAACCGTTGATCGAGGTAACTAGAGAACCACATATATTAGATACAACTTCACCCATAGCATCGCTAATATCATCATCAATTTCATATACAGGTTCACTTTCATCAGCAATCATTTTATTGAAGATAAAAGATGCTGTATATGCTGGGAGTAGATAACTCCATGTTGTTTTTATATCTTTTAGTTCATAAGTAGATTCAATTTTAGCTAGGTTTAGGTTATCTAAGTCATTTGGGTGTGCTTTTGTAGTTTCAATTAAAGTTGTATCTAAAGATAATAGACCATTTATAGTGGAGCAAAGCCCGTCCTGTATAAGTTTAGATAAATCTGATGCCATTATGTTGATTCCATTTTCTTTTTAAGTCTGTTTTCTTTTTGTTTTGCAAGTATCTTTTCTTTGTTCTTTTTGTAATATTCTCTGCGATATTCTTTTAGTTCTTCTTTTTTTCTCTCTCGATACTCTTTGTCGTACTCTAGTCTTTTCTCTTTGTGTTCATTATAGTAGACTTTCTTTTTGTTTCTATACTCTTCAATTTTTTCTTTTATAATCTCTTCTCTGGACTCAATATGTTTTTTTTGCTTTTTGGCGATCTCTTTTAACTTATCCGTAAAGTTCCCACCAAAAAGTTCAACTTCATAGTTTATAGAGTTTACTTTTTTATTGTTAGTATCTTTGTTTTTTAGCAGTTTTGTTTTAAGATAATAAGCTCTTTTCTTTTTTTTATGTGCTAAAAGATTTGCTTCTCTTCTTTTTTTTAACTCTTCTAAATCCATCTCTTTAAATCAGTGTCCTATTTTTTTAATTGATTTACCGTTTGTAGCATTGTATCAGTCGTACTTATTGACTTAGAGTTTGCCTCATAAGCTCTTTGGGCAGTGATAAGATTTACCATCTCAGTTACTAACTGAACATTAGAAGCTTCAAGCATACCTTGTGTAATTCTTCCTAATCCATTTAATCCACCAGTACCTTCAACTGGATCACCTGAAACATCCGTAGCAAGATATAGATTACCACCTTGCGGAGCAAGACCTGCCGGATTGATAAAATCAACTATTGTTATTTGACCAAGGTCTTGGTCTGCTCCTGTTCCGTCTTTCGCACTTACTCTACCGTCTTCTCCAATAGATATACTTGTAAATTCAGCCCCAATAACAATCTCAGGATCTAACTTGTATCCTTGACCGTTTACGATTGAACCTTCTGAATCAAGTTTAAATTCACCATTTCTGGTATATGCAGTATCACCGTTTGGTGTTGTGATCTTAAAAAATCCCTTTCCAGATATGGCAACATCCAAGGGATTCCCTGTTTCTTTAATACTACCTTGTAGAAAGTTTTTCTGTACACCTGCAAGTTTAACACCAAGACCTACATCTATACCTGTAGGGTTATTTGTATCAGCTGATGTTGCACCGGCTGTATAATTCATTGATTGGTACATAAGGTCTTGAAATTCAGCTCTATCTTGCTTAAATCCTGTAGTATTTACATTTGCTATGTTGTTTGAGATCACATCAATATTGCTTTGTTGTGCAGTCATACCTGTAGCCGCAGTATAAAGTCCTTTGATCATTTTGAGTCCTTTGAGTGATTTATTTGTATTAATTTTACTGAATATTAGTTTAAATGTTTATAAATAGTGAGAGAAACAAAATAGTATTATCTCTATAAGATAGATTTTAAATTCTTTTTTGTATAATAAAGCAATTAATTTTTATATAGAAGGGATAGATATGAGAATATTAATCGTAGACGATAGTTCAACAATGAGAAGAATTATAGGAAATGTTGTACAGCAGTTAGGAGTTGCAAAGGATGATTTTGATGAAGCAGAAGATGGTGTTGCTGCATGGAAATTACTTGAGGGTAGTGGTCCTGCTTATGATGTGATCCTTACAGACTGGAATATGCCTAATATGAATGGTTTGGAGCTTGTTAAAAAAATAAGAGCAGGTGGAAGACATCAAAAAAACCCAATCGTTATGATTACTACAGAAGGTGGTAAAGGTGAAGTTATAACAGCGTTAAAAGCCGGTGTTAACAATTATATAGTTAAACCTTTTAGTGCAGAAATATTAAAAGAGAAACTTGACGGACTAGTTAAGGCTTAAATATGAGTATGAGCCAAGAAGAGATCGAAGCACTGATGAACGGTGTCGATCTTAGTGA
>JAYEKV010000001.1:21813-61254 GCA_034716855.1 Campylobacterota bacterium
AAGGCTTAAATATGAGTATGAGCCAAGAAGAGATCGAAGCACTGATGAACGGTGTCGATCTTAGTGAAGATGATTCATCAGAATCAGAGGCTGAAGAAGCGGTTTCACTTGATGAGAGTGAGACTGAGGTATCTGTAGAAGTGAGTGACGATGATGTTGATGACATTTTAGCAGGGATAGAGGGTATAACAGACGATGCTTCAGATGAAGCGGATATTGATGATACTCTATCTGGTATTGATGGCATAACTAATGATGAAGTATCAACTTCAGAGTCTGCTGAGAATAGTACTTCAGAGTCTGCTGTTGAAAATTTAGAAGAATTGACAGATCAAAATAAATATCCTCTTCCTGTAGAAAAAGAGCATAAAGTAGTAAATCAATTAAATGAAGTAGCTGAAGATAGTGAACAAAAAGCATCTCAAATCTTTGATGTACTTAGTTTTGTACTTGATGAAAACAATGAGATACAAAATTTTAATAAGCAGAATCAAGAATTTATAAATAAACAAACAGAATTGTTGGAGTCTTTGGCAAGTAAATTTCCAAATATAGATGTATTTAAAGAAAACTTGGAGCTTGCAGCTGAAGCTAAAAATGCCTCAGAAAGTTTAAGTGCGAAAGTTGATGATGAAAATATGAAAATATTTGAAGCTATGGAACTTATGCAGTATCATGATATAAATAGACAAAAAATCGAAAGAGTCATGTCTGTTATTAGAAAATTGAGTGATTATTTAAACGGTATATTTGAAGATGACTCAGGAAAACCTGAAGTTCAGATCGCTAAACATATTTCAGGTGACTCTACGAATACCGTAGATGATGATGATCTAGAATCTTTAATAGCAGAATTTAACAACTAAAGGAAAATTATGACACAAGGTACCTATCCATTAGCAGCAAATATGATAAATCAGTTGAATAGAGTTGATAGAATCTCTAATAATTTGGCAAATGTAAATACTGCTGGATTTAAAGAAGAACATCTGGCTGAAGGTTCATTTAACAGGTATCTTGAGGAAACAAAAAAAGATAAAAAAGAGATAAACGAACTAAGTTATGTAATGAATACTATCCCTAAAATAGACAACAATTATATAAATAGTACACTAGGTTCTGTAGAACAAACAGGAAATAAACTTGACTTCGCATTGAGCCAGTTTGATAGTTTCTTTAAAGTAGAAAAGCCAAATGGAGATATTGAACTAACAAGAGATGGTCAGTTCAAAATCATAAACGGACAACTTACAACTCAAAATGGATATAAAGTATTAAATAATGATAATCAGCCGATAAACCTAGAAGAGGAAGATTTTGTACAAAATATATCTGTTGTTAATTCTAACTACAATAATATCAAAAAAGTAGGAAATAACAATTATGAGATTATTGATGAAACAAAAATAAAATTGGCAGAAAATCCTCAGGGACAACTACTTCAAGGTGCAGTAGAAAAGAGTAATGTAAACGGTGTGCACTCAATGGTAAGTTTAATAGATGCACAAAGAAGATTTGAGCAAGCACAAAAAGCTGTAACAAGTATAGATGAAATAAATAAAAAAGTAATTGCAGATGTGGGAAGCGTTAGGTAGATATAGATGGAACCAAGTAATGTAACAGAGCTTTTATTTAAACAATTGAATTACAGAGGTGAAAGACAAAAAGTCATCTCTTCTAATATCGCAAATTTAGATACTCCTGGATTTAAAACTAAAGAGCTTGAGTTTAAAAATGAATTAGATAAATCTAATGAAGATTATCAATTGAAATTGAAAAGAACACATAATATGCATATGGATATTTCTAATAGTGATTTTAAAGACAGAGACTACAAAAAAGTTGAAGTACAGGGACTTGAAGAACAAAATGATGGTAATAATGTAAATCTTGATACTCAAATGAGTCAGATGACACAAAACAATGTAATGTTTTCTGCTATACAGAATTCAATAAAAAAAGACTCTGCTTGGTTTAAAAGTATAATAGATTCTTCAAGTAAAAATTAGCAGGATATAGATAAATATGGATCAGATTTTAAAGTTTATTAATAATCTTAATTCTGCACAGCGTGCTGTAATAATGGGTGGTTTTTCAGTACTATTCTTATTTTTATTAGGTTTGTTAATATATTCAAATATTCAATCAAAAGATGAAGAGTTAAGTTATACAGTTGCATCGGGACTGACGAAAAATCAAATTATGCTGGCAAGTAATGAACTAGATGCTGCAGGTATTCCATATTCTGTTATAGGAAACGGTAACAATCTTACAATAAAAACAAACAAGTTAAATGTAAATGTAGCAAAAATAAAACTTGTGACAAGTGAAGCAGCAACAACAAAACACAGTGGTTGGGAGATATTTGATAAAAGCTCTATCGGAACAACAAATTTTGAGAATAAAGTCAAATATCTAAGGGCTCTAGAAGGAGAACTTGGAAGATCACTTGAATCATTGTCAGGGGTATTGTCAGCAACAGTAAAAATAGGTATACCTAAAGAATCAGTGTTTACTCAAAGAAAAATTCCACCAACAGCATCTGCTGTTTTGAATTTAAAAGAGGGTACTGCATTAACAGGTAAGCAAATAGACGGTATTAAGAACTTTATCGCTTCTGCTGTACCGAAACTTTTAGTTGAAAATATAAAGCTAATCAATCAAAGCGGTTCTTTACTAGAGCAGACACAAGAAGATATAGACAGTTTAAAATATATACAGCATGAGAAATATAAAAATAAATTAGAAGCAGATTATCAAAATAAAATTATAGAATTGTTATCACCATTTATCGGTGTAGAAAGAGTTGTTGCAAAAGTATCAATTGAGTTGGATTTTACAAAACAAGAGATTAGTCAAGAGATATTTGAACCAGAAGGAACTATAAGAAGCCAACAAAGTACTGAGATAGCATCAACTGGGGAAGAGAGAGCTCAAGAACAAGGTGGAGTACCTGGAGCTCAAAGCAATATACAAAATCCTGAAGAAGATAATGGTGCTATTAAGTCAAAAACTTCTAAAGAAGAAGCCAAAAATGTTACAAACTATGAGATATCTAAAAAAGTGATAAATCAACATAACAATGCATATGCAAGAATATCAAAAGTAACAGCTGCTGTTACTTTTGACTCATCTGTATTAGAAAAACTTGAAAATAAAGAGGAATTCTTCCAAAATTTAAACTCTGTAGTTCAAGAAGCAGTTGGTTATCAAGATAAAAGAGGTGACAGGGTAACTGTAAAAGCTTTTAAATTTATTGGACTAAAACCGATTGGTGAAGAGGGTGTTGATATTGGCGTTGAAGAATCCGGTGGTATGGATATCGTGGCAGCAAAATCTATTTTCAGAGAATTTGGTGAATATATACAGTATTTAATTGCTTCTATATTGTTATTTGTTTTCTATAAAAAATTTATAGCAAACAATGAGATCATGCTTTTTGATTCAGATGGTAATAAAAAGCCTATTAGTGAAGGTGAAGATTACGATATGAATCTTGATGTTTTTAATGCCGAAGCAGAACAAGCCAGATTGAAATCCAAATTAAAAAGTCAAATATTAAATAATATAGAAGGTTTAGATCCTGAAGAAACAGCAAAGTATCAGGTGTTGATCGAAGAGATTGATGCATCAGTTTCAAATAATCCAGAAGATATTGCAAAAATGATTGAGCTGCTATTGTCTGAGGGTGACAGTGCACTTAAAGGAAAAGGATAGAGTATGAAAGAAACAAGTCATGATCTATTGATGGGTATGTCAATGCTCGAGAAGTGTGCACAATTTTGTGTACTTATAGGGGAAGAAGCTACAGTTAAGATTTTTCAAAACTTGCCCAAGAATGTAGTTGAGGATCTTTCTACGCAGATAAGTCAAATACAAACAGTAGACAAATCAACTTCTTTGGCAATATTAGAAGAGTTCCATCTATTTATCAAGTCTAATAAATATATTAGCTCAGGTGGTTTTGAATATGCTAAAGACATTTTATATAAATCACTTGGTAAAGCAGAAGCAGATGCGGTATTGGCAAGGTTGGCAAGACTTCAAGAAGCAAAACAGTCTTTTGCTTATCTTGATAATATTGACCCTAAGCAACTTGCAGACTTTATTAAAGATGAATCTCCTCAGACAATAGCTGTAGTTCTTGCACATATGGATCCCGCAGATGCTTCGGAGGTGTTAGCAAAATTAGATGATAGTTTGAAAGTTAAAATCAGTATGCAAATGGCAACAATAAAAGATGTATCTCCGTCGATTGTTCAATCTATGTCAAATGTACTAGAGAAAAAGCTAGAATCATTACTTGCGTCAATTGTTACGGTAGGTGGTGTTAAAACAGTAGCTGATATGCTTAATAAAATGGGACCAAAGTCTGCCGAGATACTAAATAATATAACTGGAATAGACCCTGTTCTAGCAGGGAAGATAAAAGAAAATATGTTTGTATTTGAAGATATGCTTGCTTTGGAAACTAATGATCTTATGAAGGTTCTTGGTAATGTGGAAACAGAAGACCTTACTGTTGCTCTTAAAAACTCTCCTCCTGAAGAGATGGAGATAGTGTTGAGTGCTATGAGTCAAAGAGCTAAAGATAGATTCAATGAAGAGTTCGAGATGCTTGGAAAAACAAAGATCAAAGATATTGAAGATGCACAAAAGAAAATTCTTGAGGTTGCTATGAGACTTTTAGAAAGTGGAGAAATAGAAAGAGCAGAAGAGGAATAAAATGCCAGAAAATAATGTATCTACAACATCAAAAGTTATCAAAAAACCTGAAGATTCTCAACCGTATCAGTTAGGTTCTTTTGGAAACTCTGATACAAATCAAACAGAACAGATGCAAAAAGTTGCAAAACTAAATCAAAGCAGAAGTCCTGACCAAGAAGATATGTTGTTAAATGAGATCAAAAATATTCAAACACAAATGCAACAACTTCAAACAAATATAACTAATATTGAGAATGATGGTGTAAAAAGCAGGGATATAGATCAGCAAGTAGTACAAGCACTAAAAGATTTAAAAAATTATTCAACTTTTTTTGAACAGGCTTCATTTCAGATGGAAACAAAACTTCTTAAGACTTCTCTCTCAATTGCTCAAAAAATTATTGGAATTGAAGTGAGTCAGAATTCTTCACAAATAGCCATTGAAACAATAAATGGAATGATGGATAAAATTAAGAATTCATCAAAAGTCACGATACATCTTAGCCCTAAAGATTTTATAATTATACAAAATCAGGTTAATTTCGAAGCTCATGTAACTCTAGTTGAAGATGCTAATGTTACAGCCGGAGGTGTGGTCATAGCAAGTGACTTGGGTAACTTTGATGGAAATATTGAAGCAAAAGTACAAACTATGCTACAAGCACTAGACGGTGTTGTATAAACTCACCAATTCTTAAAGTTAATATAAATTATACTTTTTTTAACAATCCTCCTTTAATTATTATACAAAATTATAATATTTGTGTTATAATTTACTAAAATTTAGTGCAAAGTGTAGTTATGGAAATTAATGCAAAAGATTATGAAGCTTTAGTCGATACTGAAATAGTGGTTGATGTTATGTTGGGACATTCTGATATCACAGTAAAAGACTTTTTGAATTTCAGTGAGGGTGAAGTACTACCTTTGAATAAAGTTGCCGGTGAAGGTGGCGATATTTATGTGAATCAAAGAATTATAGGAACAGGCGACATTATCGTAATAGATGAACGACTAGCAATAAGAGTTCAAGATGCAATGAATTCAGAGAAAGTAGTTAATTTCTTCTTTGATGAGAAAGAGATATAGGAGAAACAAATGGCAATTGACAATGTACAAACAAACAGTCAAGTTGATGTAAATGGAAATGCATATACTGCATCTATAAGTAATGATAATTTAACAAATGACGACTTTTTAGAATTAATGATACAAGAACTAAAGATGCAAGATCCAACTAAACCTATGGATAGTGATAGGATGATGGATAATCAATTAAAAATGTCAACCATAGAATCAAATCTTGCAATGTCTGAATCAATGGAATCACTACAAGCATCTTATCAAGTATCTGCACTTTCAACTGCAGCTAATATGATTGGTCGTGTGGTAGAAGATGGACAGATTGGTGATGATGGTTTAGAAAAATCTTATGTAGTGAGCACAATAGAATCAAAAGAGGGTGAACTATATGCCAATGTAAAGCAGATGATAGGTCTTAATGACAATATTGTTGATTCTGAAGGTAATGCCGTAGATTATGATACTAACGGATTTATTTATGAAGATGGAGTTGCAACAAGTTCAAGAGTAGCTATTGATGAGAGTGGTAGGCTTATAGCTAATGAAGAAGGTTATTTAGCACTGTTAGATGAAGATGGAGAATTGATTACCGACAATACAGAGTACAGTTATGGTGGTACAACTCCAGTTTATGGTGATATTGAAGCATTACCGTTAAGCTCAATTTTAAAAATAAGGTAATATTATGATAGGAGCATTATATAATGGTACAAGTGGTTTATATGTAAATCAAGATGCTTTAGATGTTGACTCTCATAATATATCAAATGTAAATACAACAGGTTATAAATCTGATAGAGTTTCATTTGCGGATATGATGTACAGTACAAAAGATATAGGTACAGGTGCATTTACTAATAGTGTTGATAAGATGTTTAATCAAGGAAGTATAAAGCAAACTGGTAATGATTATGACTTTACACTGCAAGGGGAAGGCTTTTTTACATTATCTGATCCTATGTTTCCAACAAAAGAGTATTATTCCAGAGCCGGTGAAATGCATAAAGATGAAAATGGCTTTTTAGCATCTTCAAATGATATGCATCTTCTTGGTGTAACATCTGTTGCCTCTGGTGATACAATAACTTCAGATCATAAAAATTTATTGGGAAGCGTAACATATGATGACGGTACATCAATAGTAAGTATAAATAGTTTTTCAAAAGATTATTATCCAGGTGCACAGACAGGCTCTTCTGGTGATAATTTAAAAACTGCTTCTTTAAATCTTCAAGATGTAGAAGCCCTTAAAAGTGCATATCAAAATGCATTGAACAATCTAACTGATCCATCTGTACCTGCATTTAAACAACAAGATACTATATCTATAGGAGCTGGTGCATTTACTGATGGTAGATTGTCTATAGAGATTAATGGTATGGCATATCTTCAAGATTTTGATACAAATATTGAAACAACACTAACTAAACTATCAGATAATATATCTAAAGCAAAAGGTATCGAAAGTAGTGTTGTGACTGATCCTGTTACGGGTGATTTTACCTTAAGTATAAATTCTCTTATTTCAGGTAGAACAGAGAGTATAGGAGATTTAACATTGGAGGGTGCTATATTTAGTACTCCAACTAATGTTACAATGGCTTCAGGTTCTGGACAAGAATTAGCTGATGCAATATACACAGATCTAAATACTAAAATAGATGAAATTAGAACAGCTATGGGAATTGCTGTACCAATAGCACCAGATCAAAATGTAGTAACTAATACAACTACTTTAACAAAAGCGACAAGTAACAGCTCTGTAGCTTCATCATCTATACAATTGGATTTGAATGCGCTTGGATTGAGTGAAAATGGTTTTGGTGATATGACGGTTGAAAATGGAAATATATATTTAACCCAAGGGGGTGCAAAATTTATTATAGCTCAAGTTGCACCGGTAAATTTTACTAATAAACAAGGTTTGAACCCTGTAGGAGATAATCTTTATGAGAAAACTACGGAGTCTGGTGATCCTGTATATATAGAAAATCAAACTAAAGTATCTAATAAAGGATTAGAACAAAGTACGGCAGATCTATCAAAAGAATTGGTAAATCTAATGGTACATCAAAAAGCATATGAGGCGAATTCAAAGTCAATAACAACGGCAGATGAATTTTTAAAAACTGCAATAGAGTTAAAAAAGTAGTTTAACTTTATTGTATAGATTATATGTGTTTAAGTATAAGTTCTTTTCAAAAGAGTTTATATTTGAACATTTATGTTCGTAAATCAAAACTAGTATTATATTAGTTTAACAAAAAGGATTTATTATGGTTGGATCATTATGGACAGGTATCTCTGGATTATCTACACACCAAGCAGCACTTGACAACGAGTCTCACAATATAGCAAATGTAAATACAATAGGATATAAGTCATCTAGAATATCTTTTGCCGATCAAATGTACCAAGACAGTATAGGTAAAGGTTCTAAAGTACTAAATGCAGAAAAAGTATACACTCAAGGTGGTATGAAAAATACTGGTGTATCTTATGATGTTGCACTTGAAGGTAGTGGTTTCTTTGCAGTAAAAGATCCAAATGCCACAGGAAGTGCTGAAGAATTCTATACAAGAGCAGGTAACTTCAGGATGGGTGAAAGCGGTAACCTCCAAGATAGTAACCAGTATGATGTAATAGGCTGGGGGATTGTACCTATTGATGTAAATGAAGATGTAACTACAACTAACTCAAATATATCAAGTTTTACAAATGATTATGTAAAGGTAGCAGCGAATCAGATCATAAAACATGATGATAAAATTGAAACAATTACAGGTAAATTTACTGATTATATTTCAACATCAAAAAGTGATGAAAAGAATGTAATGAGTGGGCTTGGTTACAAGTCACAAAGTACTAAAATTGCAGATGTTGAAGCACTTATAACAGACTATCAAAATAAATTAAAGAATTATGCTAATGATCCAGCAGCAAATTCTTCTCCTTCTATCGCTCAAGTATCAGCGATAAGTTTACCAGATGATGATACAAGTAGACTAACAACTGAGAGTGATCAGATATATATTTATGTAGATGGTAAAAAATATTCACAAAATTATATTGAAACGACAGCGTCAGGTGTGACTTCAACTACAGACCTAAATGGAGATGCTGTTATTGATGCAACAGATCATGATATAATGGCAAGTAGAATTGAAACATATAAAGCTCTTGCTGATCAAATATCAAAAGTGACAGGACTAACTGCTTATATAGCTGATGAGAGTGCAAGTGTATCTAGTCCAACTACATCTACTTGGGAAAGAAAAGAGGGAGCACTTGCTTCGTCAGCTGATACTATTGACAGTAATCCTATGATAGTAATAGAATCACTTATTCCCGGTGAAGAGTTTGTAGTAGGTGATGTTGCAGAGTATATTGCTTCAGATGCATCATTAGTTCCTGGAACTTCTGTAACAGTATCCCAAGCAGTTAAGGGTATGGGACTTGGTGCAGTTGAGTCATCTAAGGAAGCACTGGTAAAAGCAGGTGCAGGATACCAAAGAGATATTTGGGCACCGGAAGACCTATCTTCGTTAAATGCATATGGTGACCAAGCAACATTTTCACTGGCAAATCCAGCTGATACAAATAATCCATTTACTTTAACATTCTCTGTAGATGGAGCGACACAATATGATACAGATGGAGATTCTGTAGTTGATGCCCTTATGACACCTTCTAATAAAGTTGATGCCATGGTAAATGCAATAAATGCAAATATTGATATGAAAGAATATGTTAAAGCATATAACTATAATGGTAATTTAGTAATAGAACCAATTGAGGAGGGGGAGACATTTGTTGCTAGTATGACTACAAGTAGTACACCTTCTTCTGTTACAACATCATCAACTACATTAGCAGCTGCAGGAACAATTGATGTAACTCTTCCAGCTACTCTAGCTTCTGATCAAAGACTTGAGGTGACATTTACAGTATCTGGTACTACATACACAGCAGTAGCACAAGAGGGAGAAACAGCTTGGCAAGTAACAGATGATGGTGGTACTACATGGGCAGCAGGTGCATCAGCAGTAGCCGCATTGACAGCAGATAACATGGAAGATGCAATAGCAACAATTCTTGATGACTATACTGGAGATACAACTGTACAATCTGGTGCAGTTGCAGGCGGTACAGCAACATTAGAAAATGATGTAGGAGCTGCTGGTACTATTCCAGCAGTGACTAGTTTATCTATAAATATATTAGCAGAGAGCACAACAGAAACAAATAAAAATAAAAACACAACATACTCTATTAATTCAGGTGCAGATGCTGAATTTTTAGAGATGGTAAATACACTTGACCAGACAGCATCAAGAGATTCACTGCAATTAAGACTAGATAATCTAGGGATTTCAGATAGTGCATTTGGTGATTTTAATATAGACTCAACGGGACTTATTACGATGACTCAAGATGGCGCAACATTTGCAGTTGGACAGGCATCAATTGCAATGTTTAATAATGAAAGAGGATTAGTAGCAGAAGGTAATAATCTTATGTCTAAAACAAATGATTCAGGTAATGCTATTTATAATATCAATAATGATAAAGCAGCAAAGATTGCTGGTAAAACATTAGAGTTATCAACTGCAGATCTTAGTGAATCACTTGTAAATCTGATGGTGTTCCAAAGAGCATTTGAGGCTAACTCAAAATCTATTACAACATCAGATCAAATCTTAACAACTCTTATACAACTTAAAAAATAGGTAGGTTAGATGGATAATTTCTTACTTTTATCCGTGTTTGGAGTGCTGGCACTGTATTTTTACAGCAGTAGCAGCACTTACAAGTCATTGTATAAAAAAGTCTCAGAAGAGAAAAGACTTGTTGAAGAAAAAAATAAAAATCTTGAAAAATTAAAAGAAAAATTTGAAAGACAAGTTCAATACTCAATATCAACTATTAATGATTCTCAAGAGAGCTTGAAATCGACAAGAGATGATATGCAGGAGATGAAGCTTTTAAACAATGAACTTGAACATAAAAATAGACTTCTAAGAGAAAGAATTGATGAACTATATGCTTCAGTAGGAACGATAAGTTAATAGCCATGTCTATACAAAAGATAATACTATCATTGCTGGTTGCAGTTACTGTTGTATATGCGGTAAAAGAAAATAAAACCTTAGAATCACAGCCTCAAATATTATTTGAGTATGATACACTACTAACAGCACAACAAAAAAGAGAATTGTTGTTGAAGTTTAATACGGCTGTTCTTTATATGGAACAGGAAAAATATAAAAAAGCAATATCTCTTTTTAAAGAATCCTCAAAACTTGCAAAGATTGCTTCATATCTGAATATAGGTATTGCATACTATAAACTCAATGCTCACAAAAATTCATATCTTTATTTAAAGAAAATTTATGACTTTAAAGAGCTAATTCATAGAGATAAGTTTTCATACTTCAGTTCAGCATTTTATTTGTACAAAATAACAAATGATCTAGAATATGTAAATGAGATTACAAAAGTAAGTACAAAAGCAAAACATCTAACAGAGTATGAAAAAATGCTATTGGTTGATGTGCTTATAATTCAAAAAAGATATAAATACGCTTTGGAAATGCTTCAAAAAGTCAAACATGGATCGAGTTTGAAAAAAGCATTGTTAAATATTAAATTAAGAGATTATGTACAGTCTAAAATTGAATTTGATAAAGCTTATGAGGAGATAGGTGGAGATATACAAAGAAATGATATCTTATGGTTGAAAGTATATAGAGATCTTAAAGCAAATGATCTTGTGAATTTAAATGACAATATTGTTAAAATAGAAAAAAGAAAAAAAATATTTGATACTAATGAAAAATTACCTATAGAGCTGTTTTTTAACAAAAATAAATTTACGGCAAAAGATTATTATGATTTTATAACAAATTTCAAAGAAGAAAGAAAAATAGATTTTATATATTATTTTATACCTTTTATATTTGAGGATCTTGATGCAATGAAAATTGATGAAGCAAAAGCTTTAATTATTAAGAATCAGAATAATCTAACTGAATTAAATACAATGGTAAAATATAATGCAGATTTTTTGAAAGTTATAAAACTAGACCCTGTAAGAAGAGTACAGGTTCTTCAGGAAATGATAGATGCTAAATATGATGCCAATGCTTATGAATACTATAATTTGGCTATCTCTTATGCTCAAGTATACGATTATAACAAGGCATACAAGTATTTTTATAAAGCGTACAGTTTAGATCATGGTAATAAACTATATTCTGTTATGACCTTACTTACTGCAAAAAGAATTGACCATAAAATACAAAAAATAGAAAAAGAGTTTATAGAGCAGAATCTCAATTCTAAAAAAGGATCATATAATTATCTAGCTAAATATGTATATAAAATTATTTTTGAAAATTCTTTAAAATTAGATCCATTAACATTGACACAAACGCAAAAAGAGTCAATATTCTTTAGGGCACTTTATTTTTTAGAGAATGTGAAAGAGAAAGGTATACTTAAAACAGAACCGTTACTTGTAGAGTTTGATAAAGATCCTTTAGTAAACCTTTTGAAAACAATTTCAAGACTTGAGGGTGAAAATGATTACTTATATATATCAAGAATACAGGATAAACTGCCTAAAGTATATAACAATACATTTATTACGGGAAGTTTTGTAATAAGTGATTTTTATATGGATACATTAAGAGCTTTTGGACTTTTTAAAAGAACTGATTTTAATATAGATAATAATTACAATCCAAGTTACTTAAGAACAAAAGCGGTAGTTCAACTTTACAATGGAAATCCAAATGCTACGATAAAGATTATCGAGTATATACAAAAAAACTATAAATTAGAAAGTACAGATTCTTACTACTTGTTAGTTGCTGCATTCTTATCTGCAAATAAAAAAGAATTAGCAAATGTCACTTTGAGTGAATTGGATCTTATATACAAAGATACTGATGCCAAGTTCTTAATAGGAGTTAAACTGATTCAAGATATGAGACTTGGTAGTTTGCGTCAATATTTTCAATATAAATTAAAAGGTAAATTAGTAGATTTCCGAATAAAAAAGTTTAATGAGTATATGGAATCATTATAAATATATTAAAAAAATATAAAATATAATAATTATTATGTTATAATGGTCTATTATAGAATTTTGAGGAGGACAATATGCAAATAGGTAGACTTGAAATGATTGATCAAGCACAAGTTGATCATGTGACTAAAATCTCAAAGATTCAGGAAGCTGAAGAAAAAGTAAAAGTAGATCCTGATGAAAAATATAAGAATCTACAGAACAAAGTAGATGATAATACTAATGATGTTATTTTAGATAATGTTAAATTTGGTTTTAATGAAGAGACAAAAGAGTTTTTTGTTAGAGTTACAAAGGGTGATATTGAATATCAATACCCGACAGAAGATATGTTCAGATTAAAACAAAGCTTGATGGATGCTTATAAAGAATCTAAGTCAGAATAGGAAAGTTAATTGGCATCAGATATATCAAATATAATAAAGAGTGAAATAAGTAATACTTTAGAAAGCTTATTATCTGTTAGTTCAAAAGTTGATGAAACTTCATCTATTGAAGTTAGTGATATTATTGACGAACAATGTATAAAAGTTGAATCAAATTTTTCATTTGCAGATTTAAGTTCTGTTTGGACTTATTATATACCTACTAAAACAGCAACAAAATTTGAGTATTTGATGTTGGGTGGTATAGCAGACCTTAAAGATACAATAGATGATGAAACTTCCGATGCAGTAAAAGAGATTGTATCAACTATGTGTGGAAGTATGACTACAAGTATCAATGCACAAGGTTTTGAAGATATAAGTGGAATTAAGTTTTCTTTGGGGCAAAGCAGTGTCATAAAAAGTTCTGAAGAAAAAAGTGAACAACTTTATAGTTTTAAATTCAGTTTAAATGATGAAGAACTTTATTTATATATTGCTTTTGATAATGTTTCTGTACCTTATATTGAACTTATAACAGGTCTGACAGTTGATGATACACCAGCAGTTGAAACTCAGACTACGCCAAGTAATTCTGCACCTTCAGCAGCATCAGGATCTGTTTTGAGTTCATTACTTGGGGAAGATTCAGCAGATAATTTAAGACTGTTATTTGATATAAAAATGAGACTAAGTGTAAGATTGGGAACAAAGATAGCATTGTTAAAAGATGTTATAAGCTGGGATATAGGTGAAATCATAGAATTAACACAAATGACTAATGAACCACTTGATATTCTAGTAAACGGTGTAGTAGTAGGTCAAGGTGAAGCTGTAATAGTTGATGGTAAATTTGGTGTAAAGATCAAACATCTTGGCGAATCTAAATTAAGTTGATATTGGAATAAAATAGTATGGATAAAGCAACAGTCGGAGGTATGGTAGGAGCCTGGGGGCTTATAGCTCTTGCAATTATATTAGGTGGTGCAGGCTTTGGTGCATATTTAGATATCCCTTCTGTTATTATTGTATTTGGTGGAACTGCTATGGTTACAATAGGGCAGTTTGAAGGTCCTGATTTAAAGAATTTTGGTAAAGCAGTCGGTATTGCAACAAAACCTTTGACAATAGAATCAACACCGGAACTTATAGAAAAGATAATAATTTATGCTACAGACATAAAGAAAAATGGTGTTATGTCTATAGAGGCTAAAATTCAACAAGAGGAGAATCCCTTTTTCAAAGAAGCTTTTAACCTTTTAGTTGATAATACTAAGCCAGATGTTCTAGAAAATCTTTTAGAGATAAAACTTGAACATATGGAAGGTAGGCACAAAACTATGATTGGTATGTTTAGTAATATAGGTGGTACTGCTGGTTCTATGGGTATGGCAGGGACACTGGTAGGACTTGTTGCAATGCTTGCAAACCTTTCTGATCCATCTGCGGTTGGACCTGCAATGGCCGTTGCCTTACTTACGACAATGTATGGTGCATTGATAGGTACATTACTTGCCGGTGTTTTTGAAAATAACCTAAGTGAAAAACACTCAAAAGAGATGATAAGTTCACAAATAATAATACAGGGTGCACATATGATTGCAGCAGAGGAATCAATAGGAAATATCAAGATGAAACTTGGTGCTATTATGCCAGCTGAAAAAGAGTAAAAATGGCTAAGCAGAAGTGTCCTGAATGTCCAAAATGTCTACCTGGATGGCTAGTACAATTTGGTGATCTTATGTCATTACTTCTTGTTTTCTTTATTCTTCTATTATCTATGGCAACAATGGATAAAAAGAAAGTTGAAGAATATTTTGATATTATGAGAAGAAGTATGGGGTTTTTACAGGGATCAACAGATACGGCTGAAGCTCAAGAAGAAACACTGTCAAATGTACACTCAGCAAAAAGTGATGCTGGAAGTGGTGATGACTTTGGACAAAATACTGAAGCTTCAGATGTAGCACAGTTGGTTGAAGAGGTGACTCAAGAATTCAACGATACAAGTGATAAAGAACATGAAAAAGTTGATTTTACTATGAAAGGTAACAATGAGTTTACACTTGATATCCCATCTTCCTTAATGTTTAAAGTAGGTGAATACAAAATAGATAATCCAGCTGCTAAGAAGTTTATAGTAAAATTATCAAGTGTTCTTCAAACAATGACACAAAAGTTTGATATTGAGGTTTCAGGTCATACAGCTTCATCGTATTTGCGTTCTGATGCTATACCAAGAGATGCTTGGGATCTTTCAGCTTTAAGGTCAATATCAGTGGTAAAAGAACTTATAAAAAATGAGATGGATCCCGCTATGTTAAAAGTATCAGCTTTTTCATCATATAGACCAAAAAGCGATAACGCATTTGAAAATAGAAGGGTAGAGTTAAGGTTTGTAGCAACATCACAAGGATATGGAAATATGGCTACAGAAGAAAACTTTTTTGATAGAATAGAAGAGTAAAAGGATATTATTATGAATATAAGTAATCAGTTTATAGATCCCAACGCACTAAAATTAAACAAGTTCGATAATCTTGAAAATAAAAATTTAAAAGAAGATGGTCAGTTAAGAGATGTTTGTAATAATTTTGAATCATTTTTTATGAATCATTTACTTGAGACTTCGTTAAAAAGTTCAAAAATAGCAGGAGAAGGTACCGGATCTGAAATATTTAAAGGTATGTATACAGATACACTATCACAAAAATCATCAGGTAGTCTTGGTATAAGTGATATGTTGTATAAATTTTTAAGTGAGAATAAATCATGATAAATATGACTATAGCAGAATTATTGGAGTTGACACTTAAACTTCAAGATGAAATTAAACTTGATATAGAAGATGTAAAAGATGCACAGCATGAAAAACTTTTGGAGAGAAACACCTCTAAAATTGACTCTATGGAGAGGCTTGCTGTTTTAAAACAGCAGTTAAACAATGAATTGACTCAAGAGTTTCAAGACGGAAAAGATGTGACCATATATAAAGAAAATATTGATAAACTTGAAAATGAATTAAGACATTTATATTATTTGAACGGTAAATTAGGTTCAATAGTATTACCTGTTAAAGAGATGTATAAAGAGATAATAGATGAGATTACTTCTGCAAATGGTGGATCATTGGTAGAGGTTAGAGCTTAGTGAAACTTATTACTCTTATTGTTATATTAAATACTTTTATATTCGGACAAAATGAACAGCTTGTTCCTGTATCAAAAAAACCTATAAATTGGAAGGGGCAGTTAACTCCTTATGAGGTTAAACTTATGCATATATCAAATAAGTATAATTGTAAAAAATATTTAAATATACAATCTCTAAAAGATGGAAAATATAGAGCAAAACACTATATTTTGAAAGATAAAGCTATATGTGCCGAGGATGTATATATAGAAAAATCAAAGAAAATCAAATTTAATTTTGGATTATTAGAGATTGAAAGAAGTGGTGAAGTTGTAAGGGAAACCGACGATTATATAAAAATAAAGAATCGTGATGGTAAAATAGAGAAAATTTATAAAGATGGAAGAGAAAGATGAAGATGTTGTCATTTTTGGGTGAAACACCTACAAAAGCACTCCAAAATGCTCAAAAAGAGTGTGGATCAGATGCTGTAGTCATATCAACAAAAAAAATATCCTCAAAAGGTAAAAACAGTGAGAATATGTATGAAATTGTTGTTGCCCTTGAAGAGGAGTATGATCAAAGTCAATCTATGCCAAAGCAGCAAATAGTACATACAAGTCAAGAAGAAAATCCAATATCTTCAAGTACAACTTCTGCTCAATTCTATGATTTTAAAACTCAAATAGAACAGATGCAAAGTTCAATATCTCAGGTGCAAAAATCTTTATGGGAACCCAAAAGCCAACTATTTGACCTTACTATACCACCAGAATTTATAGATATATATAATCTTTTTGAAAATAACGAATTTGATCAAGAGATGACTTACAGCATCATGAAAAAAACAATAGAACAGCTTCCTGTTGCTATGAAATCAAATCCAAAAAAGATTCAAGATTTTTTTAAGCTTGTACTTAGAAGAATCATTGCTGTAAAGTATGAGATTCCTCTTAGAACACATCAAAGAAAGATTATGATGTTTGTTGGTCCAACAGGTGTTGGTAAAACTACCACTATTGCAAAACTAGCAGCTAGATATGCCTATAAATTAGGAACAAACTATAAAGTTGGAATTATTACCTTAGATTCATTTAGAGTAGGTGCAATTGAACAGTTAAAAGCATATACAAATATTATGAGACTACCTTTGGAAATAGTTAAAAAACCTGAAGAACTTAATGAGGCAATTAATAGATTAAAAGACTGCCATTATATATTAATAGACACAGCAGGTGGAAGTCAATATGATATGGATAAAATAGAATTAATAAATCAGTATCAAAGACATGTAAATGTTGTACCGATTGAAAAAATGTTAGTCTTACCTGCAAATGTAAAAACGAGTGACCTTCAAGAGATCTACAACAGCTATTCACAACTTCATATACATAACTTGATATTTACAAAACTAGATGAAACAATTAGTTATGGTAGTTTGATATCATTTGCACATAAAACACAAAAATCAATATGTTACTTATCTGTTGGACAAAATGTACCAGATGACCTAATTGAAGCAGATAGTAATTATTTAATAGATTGTTTTATGAATAAACATATTCCAAAGAGGTAGAATTGTTTAATCATATATCTTCACAGGCAAACAAGCTTGTGTCTATGACAAAAAGAGACACCGGCCTAAATAAAACTAAAGTTGTAGCTATAACTTCCGGTAAAGGGGGAGTGGGCAAGTCAACATTAACCTCCAATATCGCATACTTACTATCAAAGCAAGGACATAAAGTAGCTATACTTGATGCAGATATAGGACTTGCCAATTTGCAAGTTATGTTCAATGTAAAGCCTAAAGCAAGTTTTTTTGATTATTTTGAGGGAAAAGCAAAAATAGAGCAGATATTGACCCCTACAGAATATAAAAATGTAACATTAATTGCTGGTAAAAGTGGATATGAGTACACTTCTGTCAATAACAGCATGGTTTTTTCTACAGTAGTAAATGAAATTATTACATTAGATAAATTTGATGTATTATTAATTGATACAGGGGCAGGACTAAATAACTATGTACAAGAGTTTTTGGAGTTAACAGACAATATATTAGCTGTTACAACAACAGATCCTAGTGCATTAACTGATGTATATGCCTTAATGAAAATGTTAAGTACAAAAAAAGATAAGTTAATGTTATGTTTTAATCATACCTTGAAGTATGAAACAGGAGCAACAATTACAAAATCTATGAAAGATTTAGCAAGAAAAAACCAACTTAATAGAAATTTTATGGTAGAATATGTAGGAAATGTAAGTGAAACAAGAGGTATTGGATCAACAAGTCGATTAAGAAAGCTTTTTGTACATGAGTTTGATGAACATTTAGCAACAAGACAGATAAGTATAGTTGTTGATAATTTAATAAGAGAGATTAAGGTATAAAGAAATGTTAGTAGAAAGCTTTTCTAAGAAAATACTTGAAAGTAAAATATTTGATACATATGTTGCTGCAGTTTTTTTTGCTACGCTTATTTTCTTTGTACTAAATATTAACAATTATACACCTTTTGAGATGATCTTTTGGATAATGATTGTTACTGTCGGATTCAAGGGAATTGCTAATATAATGTTCTCTTTAACAATTGCTTTAGTTGATATTGATAATGCAGAAGAGTCAGTAGAGTTTGAACATGAATCAAACAAATTAGAATCACTTGTAAATGATCTTGCTATACAAGAAGCTACTGTAAAAACAAATAAAAATAAGATATAAAAGGATTAGGTAATGAAACTAGGTGAGATTACAAATTCTATCAGTAATGTAGGAAAAAATAATATTTCAAACTTATTGTCGTCGGAAACAAATCCGGCACAACAATCTAATGTAAATCAAAATAATGAAAATTCATTTTCAAATATTTTAAAAGAATCAATTCAAGATGTAAATCAAAATCAAGTTAATGCATATAATGCGATGGATGATATTGCTACAGGAAAAGTTGAGAACCTTCAGGAAGCAGTTAAGAAAATAGAAGAAGCAGAGCTTAGTTTAAAACTTGGATTAGAAGTAAAAAACAAGGCTTTAGGTGCATATAAACAAGTAATGGCAATGCAGGTTTAATAAGTAAAATCAAAGGATAATAGATGGCTTTTTTTGATGGGTATAATGTAGCAACTTCAGGGATGTCTGCGCAAAGAGAACGGATCAATGTTGTTAGCTCAAATATAGCAAATGCACAAACAACACACACAGAAGGTGGTGGTCCTTATAAAAAGCAGAATGTTGTATTTCAAGAGATGCTTTTAGATGGACAAGGTAAACAAACTCAGATTAAATCAGGTGAAAAAATTGATCCACTATCTCTCAGAGGAGTTGGTGTAAAAGATATTATAGAAGCTAAAGAAGCACCAATGATGAAATATGAGCCAAACCATCCAGATGCAAATGATGATGGATATGTTGCTTATCCAAATATCAATCCAGTTATTGAAATGGTTGATCTTATTGAGGCAATGAGATCTTATGAAGCTAATGTTGCATCATTTAAAACACAAAAAGATATGGATACTAAAACATTAGAAATATTAAAAGGATAATATTAAATGTCAACAGATATTTTAAATATTCTTAAATCACAAGAATCTACAAATGAAAAAGGTCAAGTGCCTTTAAAAAATAGGGCAGAACAGACAAAAGCACAGCCCTCACTGTTTGATTCGCTTTTAAGTGAAGTTACAAAAGAATCTACTAGTAAAACAGAATCAAACATAAAAGAAAACAATACTCAAAAAACTGATGATAATATTAAACAGAATACTATAGACAAGACTCAACAAAGCAGTTCAAAAGAAGTTGCTCAAGAATTGGTTAAAATAGTTACCAAAGAGGCCAAAAAAGAAAATACTGAAAAAATATCTGATATAAATAATAAGTCAAAAGATGTAGAATCAAAAGAGATAGTAAAAGATGAAACTTCAGAGAAAAAGGTCAATACAACTGATATAAAGTCACAAACTACACAAACAAAGAGTGTATCAAGTGAAGATAAGAAAGTTGATCTAAAAGATGAGAATACAATTGTTAGATCAAAAGATGTAGAATCAAAAGAGATAGTAAAAGATGAAACTTCAGAGAAAAAGGTTAATACAACTGATATAAAGTCACAAACTACTCAAACAAAGAGTGTATCAAGTGAAGATAAGAAAGTTGACCTAAAAGATGGAGAATCAAAAGAGATATTAAAAGATGAAACTTCAGAAAAAAAGATAGATACAATAGATATCAAAACTGAAAGAAAAAATGTATTAAATGAAGATAAAATAGTTGATACAAATGATAAGAATAGTGTTGATAAATTAACAGATAAAATTTTAAAAGTAGATACACAACAAACTGTAAAAGAAGAAGTTAATAGTAATATACAAAAAGATACTAAAAGTAATAATAGTCAACTAATAGAAAAATCCCCTGATAATAAAACTAAAAATGAAGATAAAGATTTTGATCAGTCAAAAATAAAACTTGATGAAAATCCAGAAAAAATAAAACAGAGCAATGAGAATAAGCTAAACAAAAGTATAGATGATTCTTTAGAAAATAAAGATATTAAAGATAATGATTTCAAAACACCTGTAAAAACAGATATATCTCCAACTTTAAAGCTAGATGATGCAAATAATAATCAATCACAACCAATAGTTCAAAATAATATAAATACAGATGATATAAAAGAAAAGAAATTAGCAAAAAAAATACAGAGCAGTGAAAATCTGATAAAAGATGATACTCAAAGTAGAAAAGATCCTTTCATAGCTGCAACTTATTTAAGTCAGCAAAAAAAGCTTAAAGATCTTGTATCAAAAGAACAATTATTGGATGCAAAAAAGAATCTTGAAAATAATAAAACATTGCAGGGTATTAAAGAGAGTGCTAAAATACTTGATCTAAATCTAGAGGATAGTTCATTAGATGAATCACAAACTCAAAATATAAAAGATATAAAACCTTCGATTGGTTTAGAACAACAAAAACCTTCATATAAATTAAGTACAAATGATATATTATTTGGAAATTCTATAAATAGTAATTCTAAAAAAGCAGAAGAGATCGCAGTACAAACAGCATCAGTAAAAGAGGATGCTAAAAAAGAGATAGATAAAAAATTAAAAGAAAATGTTGTAGAGATTAATGTTCCAAAAGAAACCGTTTCAACGCTACAAAACAAAATAATAGGCGCACAACAAAAGATGTCTTCATTTATGAGTGATGTTGCAAGAAATATGTATTTAAACTACAAGCCACCATTAACTGCATTTAGATTAAATTTGAATCCTGCTAATTTGGGAAATATATCAATCATTATGAGAAGCAGTAGAGCTGACAACAGTCTGAATATTAGTATGAATATGAGTAATTCATCAACAATGGAAGCATTTGAACAAAGTAAAGAGTTACTTCATGAAGCTATTAAAAGTAATATGGATAATGAATCAAATGTAAACTTAGACTTTGGAATGCAAAACAGCGACTCAAATGAAAGTTTTGAGCAGCACACACAAAATAGCGAACAAAATTCAAATATTGAAGAAGAGCAAGAAAATATAGTTGGAGAAAATAACTCAGACAATAATCTTTATGTGTAGGTAAAAAATGCAGGAGTTAGTTTCTTTACTGGATCAACAAACTGTATATCATTTTTTACTTTTACTTGGAAGAGTACTTGCTTTTATGGCTTTTATGCCGATAGTTGGACATAAAACAGTTAATCCTACTGTAAGGATAGCTATATCTTTTTATTTTACGCTATTCTTATTTCCTTTGGTAGACACAAGTCATATTCATATAACTGAGGAAAATTTTTTATTGGCTTTGATAAGTGAACTTACACTTGGGCTGGTTGCTTCCTTCTTGATACAGGTCATTTTTATGGCTGTACAAATTATTGGAGATCTTATAGGATATGCAACAGCACTCTCAATGGCTAACTTTTTTGATCCTGCTACAGGAAGTCAGCAGGGGGTTATAAGTAGATTTTTGTATATGGTGATATTGGTGATATATTTAGAGTCCGGTATGTATGAGGTAACGATATATATGCTTTCAACAAGTTTTGGTTCGATACATTTAGGAACATTCAATTTGTATGATTATGACGGTATAATGTATGCCACACAGGAGATAAACAGGATGTTCGCCTTTGCCTTTTCTTTTGCATTCCCCTTATTTTTTATTGGATTTATCCTTGATGTATATTATGGATATGGTACTAAGTCTATGCCTGCTTTTTCACCTTTTATTGTTACTTTTCAAATTAAATTTGCTTTGATATTTGCATTTATGATGTTTGGATTAGAGGTATTTGTAGATAGTTTTAATCATTATTTTATTAGTAAATTGGAATATTAGATGGCTGACGAAGAAGAAAAAACCGAAGAACCCACCTCTAAAAAGATAGAAGATTCCAAGAAAGAGGGTAATGTCCCCAAATCTGCAGAAGTTGCTGGTGCAGCTATATTATTCTTCTGTTCACTTTATCTTTTATTTTTTGCTGATAATTTATTTCAAGAGATACAAAATATGATAATGTATTGTTTTTCATTTATAGGTTCCGAGATGAATGGAGAAGAGTATTATAAAATTACAAGTACTATTGCTGCTTCAATGATGTATGCAATGCTTCCTTTATTTATAATGGTTATTTTATTAGCTGTTATATTTAATGTGATGCAGTTTGGTTTTGTTAGTACCCCAATAAAATTAAAGCTTGAAAAAATAAATCCAATAAGCGGATTCAAAAATGTATTTAGTATGAAAAAAGTGCTCGAGGCTTTTAAGCTTACTGCAAAGCTTATAATCATATTTATTGTTATGGTAATAATATTTGCTCTTGTATGGGATAATGTGTTGGCTATGATGGATATGGAATTAAATGCATCTTTAGACACAATGCTGATGCTTACTTTATATTTTTTATTAACTATTTTGTTAATTATAATCATTTTTGCTATAATAGATTTCTTTTTTACAAGACATTATTACTTTAAACAATTAAAGATGTCTAAGCAAGAGATAAAAGATGAGCATAAGCAAATGGAAGGTGATCCTCAGGTAAAAGGTAGGATCCGTTCTATTCAGATGAAAATGGCACAACAAAGGATGATGTCTGATGTACCAGATGCAGATGTTGTAGTTACAAATCCAACCCATTATGCAGTAGCATTACAGTATGATGATAAAAAGTCCAGCGCACCAATTGTTGTTGCGAAGGGTATAGACTTTTTGGCTTTGAAGATAAAAGATATTGCAAGGGAAAGTAAAATACCTATAATTGAAGATCCCGCATTAGCAAGAGCTATTTATGAACAAGTTGAAGTTGAACAGGAGATCCCAGAAGTGTTTTATAAACCTATCGCTGAGATTTTTACATATATTTTTAATTTAAATAAAGGTAAATAGATTGAAAAAACTATTTTTAATACAATTTATATTGATAACCACATTAGCGGCAAAAAAAGACTTTTATTATAGCTTTATAACTCCTGACCTTACGCAAATGTCATATGAGCAGAAGCTTGATATTGTAAATGGAAATAATAAACTAAATGAGATACGAAGAGAAGCTTCTGAAGGGATGCTTGATATAGCACTAAAAAATCTTGAAGTATTCAAAAATAATAATAAAATAGGTATCTTAAATTCTTCAATTATATTGTTAAAATCAAATATTTTATACCAAATGGATACAAAAACAAAAGCAGTACAAGCAGTTGAGTTATTAGAAAAGGCTATTCATGACTCATTAATAGGGCAGGATGATCTTTTAGAATCATATAGATTACTTGTTCTTTTAAAGCTTAGGATAAATAAAGCTGATGACGCACAGTATTATGCAAAAGCTATAGAACATAGTTTTGATGATCCCTTATCTAGAGTATATTCAAAAATTGCAATGTCTCAAATATATATAAAAAGAAGAGAATTTAGGCGTGCTATAAAGGTCTTAAAAAAAGAGCTCATAGAGACATCTAACTTAGAGATAGCTACTATAGTTGCGGATGAGCTTTATGATGCATATTTATTGAATAATGAGGATGAAAAAGCTTATAACCTTGTACAAAAAGTTTTAGAAAAAAATATAGACTATTATGCAAACGACAGTCATAAAGGACTTAAGAAAGTAAGAAAGCTAATAGATGCAGGTATGAATGAATTTGCTATTAAAATATTGAAAAAGCTTCTTGAAAAAGCAAGTGTATCAGATAGTATTGACAATTTTAAATTTATTCTTGCAACTACCTATATGTCACTTGCAGGTTTTGAAAAAGAGTATATGCCGAAAGCTAAAGATATATATGAAGAACTTATTCAAGTTAAAGAAGATAATCAATATTTAAAACGAGCAAAAATGTATCTAGATGAGATCATCATGAGAGAAGGAAAATTTGATCCTCAAATGATAGCATCAAAGTACAGTGAATCTGAATCAATGCAGTATAAAGCAATGATGCAGGAGCTTTTAAATGCAATTGCTGATGAAAAGTATGAACTTGTTATAAGAATGAAGAAAATATACAGTGGAATACCGCAACGGATAGTAAAAAGATTTGGATATAAAAGTATAGAACAGATTTATGATATGGTAAATTTCAAAGTTATAGATTATTATTTAAAAAGTGGTGAGTGTCAACATCTAAATGAAGTTATTAAAGATGTAAGTGATGACACCTTACTTTATTTACTTAAGAGTGAAGATACTACGAAAAATCTGTTTAGTTGTATGTTGGAACTTCCAGATGAAAGAACTTATACAATAGCTAAAAATGTATACAGTAAAGCAAAAAATATTGATGCATATTTCAATCTTGAAAAAGTAGCAATATTATTGAATAAGTACGACGATGCATATCTTTTTTCAAAAAAGCTTGATATGTTAAATGACGGTGATATTTTATCTGATGAGTTTTTGTATAGATTTTTGATATACGGAAATAAAGATAGTGCATACAGTATGGAAAAGTTTTTCTCTTATGCAAGAGAAAATAGAGAGTTTATTACCAATAATGAAAACAATCCATTGATAATAGACTTTTATTATCAATTTTATTTATATTTATTAAAACAAAAAGAGGAAGCTGAAGCTTTTTTAATCTTAAATAAATTATATGAAAAACAAAATGAGATGAATGCAAGAGTATACTCCCCTTATGTTGAACTTGAACTTGCAAGATATGTTAAACTTGATGATGATTATGACAAAGCATTGGTTTATTTACAAAAAGGTTTGAACATAAAACGAATGAGAGACGGTAAGAGTATAGACAGAAAAATAAAAAAAGAAGATCTAGCTCAAATATATTATGAAATAGCAAAGATATATGAGTATCAGGGTAAAGAGAATAGATATAAATTGATGATAAAAAAATGTAAAAATTTAAAAGATGTAGATAGCTTTTATAAAAAAATGTGTGATAAATTATAATGGAAGAGTTAGACAGCCTTTTAAATAAAATTGATACAGCGGCTTTGTATATCCCTTTTGGAAGAATTACAAATATTAATAGTACAAATATTGTAGCTTGTGGACTAGATGTAGCAATTGGTGATATAGTCAAAATAGAATCAGTTCAGCATCTGTACACGGTTCTTGGTATGGTTGCTTCCATAAGTGATAAAGACTTTACCATAGTTCCTTTCTCTTTTATAGATGGCTTTAAAGTAGATGATAAGGTTTATCTTCAAAAAGAAGGCTTGAGCGTAAGGTGTGGATATGGACTACTAGGAAGAGTTGTAAATGCTCTTGGTGTTCCAATAGACGGTGCAGGTAATCTTACAGATATAGAGGAAAATTCAGCAATTAACAAGGAGAGTATGTCTCCTTTGGAAAGAGGGATAATAAATCAAAGATTTGCTACAGGTGTAAAAGCTATAGACTCAATGCTAACATGTGGTAAAGGACAAAAAGTAGGTATCTTTGCAGGTTCAGGTGTTGGTAAGTCTACTTTGATGGGGATGATCGTAAAAGGTTGTGAAGCGCAGATAAAAGTTATAGCACTTGTGGGGGAAAGAGGTAGAGAGATCCCTGAGTTCATTCACTACAATTTAGGTAATGATCTTACAAATACGGTAATAGTAACAGCAACTAGTGATGAGTCATCTTTAATGAGAAAGTATGCCGCATTTACAGCTATGGCAATTGCAGAGTTCTTTAGAGATAAAGGACATGATGTTCTTCTTATGATGGACTCTGTTACAAGATTTGCCATGGCACAGCGTGAGATAGGTTTAAGTACCGGAGAACCGCCTACGCAGCGTGGTTATCCACCTTCTGTTTTTGCACTTCTTCCACAGCTTATGGAGAGAGCTGGTTCAAACAGGAAAGGTACTATTACAGCTTTTTTTACAGTGCTTGTAGATGGTGATGACCTAAGTGACCCGGTTGCAGATCAAAGTCGTTCAATTTTGGATGGACATATAGTTTTAAGTAGAAAATTAACAGAGGAGGGACTTTATCCTCCTATAGATGTTCTACAAAGTGCCTCAAGGGTAATTGATAAAGTTATACCAAAAGAGCAGTATAATAGGTTTTTAAAGTTAAAAAGGATATTATCTTTAATAAAAGAGAATGAAGTTCTTCTTAGAGTAGGTGCATACAAAAAAGGTATGGACAAAGAGCTTGACAGTGCTTTATATAAGAAAGATAAGATCAAAAAGTTCTTAGGTCAAGGTACAGAAGAGCTTTATAGTTATGAACAAATAGTCAACGGACTAGTGGAGGTGACAAATGATTGATATGACAAGTAATATGGTATACCATATAGGGAACCTAAATGCACAAAGTGAAAGAATAGGTTATCAAATGGCTTCAGGTAAGGCTATTGATAAAGGTAGTGATGATGCAGTTCTTCATGGAAATTTAATTAATTTGGAAGATAAGTTAAGAGTACAAGAAGGCTTAAGCTTACAAATTACAAAATCACAAGCCTTAAATGATACAGCAGATGCTACTGTTGGTGAGGTGAAATCAGCTCTAGAGTCAATTAAGTTAGATACTATGAAGTCATTGAATGATGGTATGGATAGATCAGACAAGTTAGCACTTGCAACAAACTTAAGAGGTATTAGAGAAAATATCATTGACAGGCTTAATACCGAAATTGATGGGGAATATATCTTCTCAGGTTCCAATAGCACAAAACAAACTTTAGTAAAAGATGTTGATTTTGATGATAATGGAAAAGTTGAATTTGGAGGAGATGGATTCTTAAGACAAATTGCAGTTCAGCCTGGAAGTTATAGAGATAGAGGAGTAACAGCTTACGATGTAATTTTTAGTAATTACAGTGGGTATGATAGATTAGAAGATAAAGCTGATCCTACTCAATGGGATGGAGTTGCTATCTCTGGAGAACAGATTGTTTATGAATCAGGTGATAGAATAATTGACAATGATGGATTTGAGTGGAAACATAATCTTGACAATACAAAAATTCAAAGATATGATCATAATGGTGATTTGGTTTATCCATTAGATGAACTTGATCTTTATATGACTCCAGAAAAACAAATAAGAGTAGATCTTGGAATAGATGGGAATGCAGACGCAACAGGTGACTATACTATTGAGATAGATGGTAATATTTATACATCTACAGTTGCAGGAGTTGATGCAGCAACAGTATTTGCTGATCTTAAAGCACAAATTGAAGCAGATGGTTATAGTGTAGATGCTTCTTTGCATAATGATGATAAGTTTTATATATATTCTGAAACAGATATGGTGTGGAATTATTCTAGTACAGATCCAAAATATACTTTGGGAGTATCAAATGAGATAGAAGCAACTGGATCTAGTCAAGGTAGACAAGCTACATGGAAGATTGATTTACCACAGGATCCTCAAAATCGTATATTTGAAGCAAAACATAACTATCTTGATGAACTAAATAAAATGATCAATACTCTTGAAGGTCATGTAACAAGTCTTGATGGAACAAAAGGTTCTGTAGTACCTGTAAATAATGAAGCTTTAATTGATGATATGATGAAAGATGCTTTACAGCAATCGACAAATCAATTTGATGCAACAAATGTAGGACATGGAGAACTTGGTGGTAGAAATGCAGTATTTAATGTTGCTCAAGCTAAAATAGAAGCACAAATTACTCACTATAATATACTTATTCAAGAGTATGGTGGTGCTGATCTTGCAAAACTTGCTATGGAGTCAAAAGCTTTAGAATTGACTTATCAGGCATTATATACAACAATTTCAAAGATGAATCAACTATCTTTGATCAACTTTATTAAGTAATATTAGGAAACTATATACTAGATGGGAGTTAGAAATCTTTTATTTAAAAAGGAATATATTCTAGTAGCATTCCTTTTTTCAATGCTTGCAATTATTATTGTACCATTACCAAAAGGGATGCTTGATTTCTTTTTGATTTTATCTTTAACTTCTGCTATCCTTATATTACTTATCTCTTTATTTGTTCAAAAACCTACGGATCTTTCAACTTTCCCAACATTATTACTTATATTAGTACTCTTTCGACTCTCCTTGAATATAGCAACTACAAGATCAATACTTGGTGAGGGTCATAATGGTCCTGATGCTGTTAGCTCTATAATAAGTGCTTTTGGTGATTTTGTTGTTGGCGGTAATATGGTAATAGGTGTTATTATATTTATTATTCTTGTACTTATTAATTTTATGGTTGTTACTAAAGGTGCAACAAGGGTTGCGGAAGTACAAGCAAGATTCTCTCTAGATTCTTTACCGGGTAAACAAATGGCAATTGATGCAGATCTAAATGCCGGATTTATTGACGACCAACAGGCTAAAGCAAGAAGGGAAGAGCTTGCAAGTGAGGTGAGTTTCTATGGTACTATGGATGGTTCTGCAAAGTTTGTAAAAGGTGATGCAGTTGCCGGTATTATCATTACTTTGGTAAATCTTGTTGGTGGACTGATGATAGGTATCTTCCAGCATGATCTAAGTGCTGCAGAAAGTTCTAAAATATATACAATTTTAACGATAGGTGATGGACTTGTAGCGCAAATACCTGCACTTATTATATCAACTGCAACTGCTATTATTATTACAAGATCAAATACTGATGAAGAGAAATTTGCAAGCGGAACGATAGCACAGCTTGTAAAAGACAGTAAAGCTTTAATTATTACAGGTATAGCATTGCTTTTATTTGCTTTGGTTCCAGGATTCCCTTCTGGTATTTTATCATTTATGGGACTGTTATTAAGTGGTGTTGGTTATATGGTGTATATGATTGAAGCTGATCAAGATAACGCCTTTACTAGATTTATAAAAGGTGATGAACTGGCTCAAAAACAAAAAGCAAAAGTTGAAGCAAGTTCTAAAGAAAAAGAGAAAAAACAGCAAGTTGCCGCACCTACTGAAGAACAGACTATTGATAAAACTATGAAATTAGAAGTTCTTGAGTTGAAACTTGGAGCACAATTATTAAGATTAGTGCAAGGAGATAGTGAACTTCTTGACAAGATAAAAGGTATAAGAAATAAAATTGCATCAGAACTTGGTTTTGTAATTCCTCAAATAAGAATTAGTGATGATCCTTTACTTCAGATGAATGAATACTCTTTTAATCTAAAAAGGATACCTATCGCAAAAGGTAATGTTGAGTTAAACAAACTTCTTGCCATGGGTGGAATCGCAAGTGCAAAACTAAAAGGTAAAAAAGTAAAAGAACCTGTATTTGGACTAGATGCTACATGGATTGATCAGGAAAATAAAGATGAAGCACTAAATAAAGGTTTTACAGTAGTTGATGCACCTACTATTGTATCTACACATCTTTCAGAGCTTATTAAAAAACATGCTGAAGATATTATAACAAGACAAGATCTTTTAAATATTATAGATAGGCTAAAAGAGGATTATCCAATAATAGTTGAAGAGGCTATGAAGGTTACAACATACGGTGCCTTGTTAAAGGTATGTAAAGACTTGCTTCATGAGGGGATACCTCTTATTGATATGATTACTATTTTGGAGGCTATGTCAGATATTGCAGAGCTTACTAAGTCCCCTGATATCTTACTTGAACATGTAAGATCAAAACTTTTTAGACTTATAACAAATAAATTTACGGCACAAGATGGTACACTGCATATTATAACAATTAAATCTGAACTAGAACAAGACTTTATAAGTAAGCTACAAGAGCAACACGGAGTAAGCCATCTTATGTTGAGTATAGGAGAGATAAATAATCTAGTTACTAAAACTAGAGAACTTATTGCACAGGTTGAGGCAAAAGGTGTAAGTGTAGTATCTATGATAGTTGATCCTAGTTTGAGGCGAAGACTTGCAGAAATATATGAGAAGTTTGGATTGAATATTGCTGTACTAAGTCATGCAGAACTTGACTCAAAAGCTGAATTTACTATTGAAGGAACTTTAGAGTTTTAATAGATTAAAATAATATATGATGAAGTTTTGGTAGTTAGTATCAATATAATTGTTAAAGGATTACAAAATGTTTAAGTCAAAAATATTTCTAAAAGCGATGCTTATAGTTACAAGTGTAATTATAGTTTATACATTAGCAATATCAATTTTTGTTTTACCAAAAATAGATAATAGTATTCAGTACTTAGAAGAAAAGAATGCAAAAGAGGTATTAAATAAAGTTGTAACACTTACTAAAAAAGTTACAACAGATCTAAAAAGTTTTGAAAATGATGCTTTACAAAAACATAAATTAGACTTAATAAATCTTACAGATACGGTTTGGTCAATTATAAATGCGAAATATACACAATCAAAACCTGAAAATATAGGAAATGTATTAAAAAGCAGGGGAGAAGAATTTAAATTTAACTTGTGGAATCTATACAATAAAAATAAAGATAAAATGAGCTCTAAAGCACTTAAGCAGAAAATAAAAGACTATATTGAGTTCTATAGATATAACAATGGTACTGGATACTATTTTGTAAACCAAGGGACAAAAACACTTATGCATCCTATAAAACCAAGTTTAAATGGGAAAGATTTAAAGAATTTAAAAGATAAGGATGGTGTTTATTTTATAAAAAAATTTGACAGTGTTTGTCAAATGGAAGGTTCTGGTATAGTAAGTTATAAATGGTCAAATCCAAAAACAAATATTGATGAAGATAAAATAAGCTATGTTTTTAAATTTGAGCCATACAACTGGATAATTGGAACTGGTGAATATTATAGTGTATTAAATAAAAGGCTTCAAAATGAAGTTATAGAGTTGGTAAATAAACTACGATATGCTGGCAATAACTACTTTTTTATAAGTGATTACAATAATATTTTGATATCCCATCCATATTTACAAGGGAAAGACTTCTCAAATGTAAAAGATAAAAAAGGAAACTTGATAGTTCCTCCATTAGTTAAAGTTGCAAAAAAAGAGGGAGAAGGATTTAGTTCATATTTATGGAAGAGAGATAAAAACTTAAGTAAACTATCTAAAAAGCTAACTTTTGCAAAAGATTTTCCAGATTGGAAAATGGTATTGGCTACAGGGATGTATATAGATGATATAGAGATAGCAGTTCAAAAAAGAAAAAAAGAACTTATAAAACAATTACGACAAATAGTAATGACTACAACAATTGGAAAATCTGGTTACTTGTATATCTTTGATGGTAATTATAATATGTTAATACATCCAAATAGTAATATAAATGGCAAAAACATATCAAAACTAAAAAATCCGGGAAAAGATACATTTTTATTTACCGACTTGATAAATGCTGCAAAGTCCAATCAGTATTTAAATTATAAGTGGGATAAACCATCTGATAAAAATAACTATATATATGATAAAATATCTTTTATAGAGTATATTCCAGAACTTAACTGGTACATAGCCTCTTCTATCTATACTGAAGAGTTAAAATCATCCTCAAATGAGTTAAGAGATTTTATTATGTTTTTGGCATTGATTATTTTTATAGGGTCTGCAATATATAGTTATATATTTTTAAGAAACTTATTAAAACCAATTTCAAATCTTTCACAATTAGCACTAAAAGTATCAAAAGGTGATTATAGTGTAAGAAGTGATCTAAAACAAAATGATGAGATTGGTTTGTTGGCAAATGAGTTTAATAGTATGGTTGATACAATTGAAGATAATATTGAAAATCTTGATGAAAAAGTAAAAGAGAAAACAAAAGAATTTGAGGAGCAAAAAAGGGTTTTTGAACAATTATTCTTTGGTGTATCAGATGCAGTTTTACTTATAGAGGATGGTAAGTTTGTAGAGTGTAATGATGCGATTTTAAAAATACTTCAATATGATACAAAAGATGAAGTTCTAAACCTGCACCCTTCACAACTCTCACCAGAGTTTCAGCCAGATGGTAGAAGATCAGATGAAAAAGCAAATGAGTTGATAAAAATTTGTTTTGAAAAAGGTAATATTAATTTTGAATGGGTACATCTAAAGTCTAATGGAGAGGAGTTTTGGTGTGATATAACCTTGACAAAGATTACAGTCTCCGGGAAAGATATTATACATGTGATTTGGAGAGATATATCACAAACAAAAGAGTTAGAAAAAGGCTTAATAGTAGCAAAAGAAAAAGCAGAAGAATCTACAAAATCAAAATCAGAATTTTTAGCAAATATGTCTCATGAAATAAGAACACCGATGAATGGTATTATAGGTATGTCCCATCTTGCACTTCAAACACAGCTTAATGATAAACAAAGAAGTTTTATACAAAAAATAGATAATAGTGCAAAATCACTACTTGGTATTATAAATGATATTTTAGATTTTTCTAAAATAGAAGCGGGTAAATTAACAATAGAAAAAATAAATTTTGATCTTTTTGAGACAATATCAAGTGTGATTAACTTACTTGAATTTAAAGCACATGAAAAAAATCTAGAACTTGTTGTAGATTATGGTGTGGATATTGGAAAAAATTATTATGGAGATAGTTTAAGAATATCCCAAATACTCACAAATTTACTCACAAATGCTATAAAGTTTACTGAACTTGGTGAGGTGTCAATTTTAGTAAAAGTTTTACCAAATAATAAAATGAGATTTGAAGTAAAAGACACAGGGATTGGTTTAACACAAGAGCAAAAAGATAAGCTATTCCAATCATTTTCACAAGCAGATGGAAGTACAACTAGAAAATATGGAGGTACTGGACTTGGACTTGCTATTTCAAAACAATTAGTTGAACTAATGGATGGAAAGATATGGGTAGAGAGTCAAAAAGATGTAGGAAGCAGCTTTATTTTTGAAATAGAACTAGTAAAAGAGGAGCTAAATAATAAGCAATTTACAATTTTTAATGATAAAAAAATATTAGTAGTTGATGATTCTTCTAGTTGGAGAGATATTTTAAAACACCTTTTAGCCTCATTTGGTATAGATACTGTATGTGTAAATAGTGGTAAAGAAGCTATAAATATGTTAAAAGATGCACATTATGACTTTGATATGGTTTTAATGGATTGGAATATGCCAGAACTTGATGGGATAGAAACAACAAAAATTATAAAAGATAATTGTACTGATAAGGGTTGTGAAAATATTGTGCTAGTTAGTGCTTATAAAGGTGAATCTTTAGTAAATGAAGCATCTTCTGTGGGTATTGATATATTTTTACAAAAACCAATTAATCCATCAACTTTAAATGATACATTAAGTGATATATTTTTAGGTACATCAAAAACCACTACAATAGAGCAGAAAGAGGAAAATAGCTTAGAACAAAACATCCAAACCCTAAAAGGAAGCAAAATACTATTAACAGAAGATAATAAAACAAATCAAGAAGTTATAGTAGGACTATTAGGAGATAGTGGTATAGATATTGATATAGTGAATAATGGTCAAGAGGCGGTGGAAATGTTTAAATCAAATAGTTATGAACTTATATTAATGGATCTTCAAATGCCGGTAATGGATGGATATGAAGCCACAAAAATAATAAGAGATATGGATAAAGGGAAAGATATACCAATCATAGCATTAACAGCAAATGCGATGAAAGAGGATGTAAAAAGAACTCAAGAAGTAGGTATGAATAAACACCTAAATAAACCAATAGAAGTAGAAAAACTTTATGAAACACTTTTAGAATATATATCTAAAAAAACAGATAAAATAGTATCAATAGATAAAACAGAAGGTGATATAGTTCTACCAGAGTTTGAAAATATAGATACTAAACAGGCACTAAAGTTAGTGTTAGGGGATAAAAAAATATTTGTGAATATCCTAAAAGGTTTATATGAATATAAAGATATAAACTTAGAAACTGCATCAGAAGATGAATTTAAAAGGTTAATACATACAATAAAAGGTATAAGTGCAAGTGCAGGAGCAACAATACTACATAAAGTAGCTAAACAATTAGATGAGACACAAGATAAATCACTACTGCCAAACTTCAATGAAGAGTTAAATAAAGTAATATTAGAGATAGAAGAAAAAGTGATAAATCAACAAAATAGTGTAGAGAAAATAGAGTTGGAACCTAAGCAAAGAGATGAGCTGTTTAGTAAACTAAAAGAGGTTGTTTTAACAAAAAGAGCAAAGAGTTGTAAACCTATAGTTGAGGAGTTTGAACAGTATGAGTTGTCAGGTGAAGATGAAAAATTGTATAATGAGGTAAAGGGACTGATTAAAAAGTTTAAATTTAAAGAAGCTGGGGAGTTGTTATAATGGATATTCAAAAAAGTATTTTAATAGTAGATGATACAGAGTTAAATATAAATACACTAATGGATCTACTTGATGAGAAGTATGATATTTTAGCTGCTTTGGACGGTGAAAGTGCCTTAGAGATAGTGGAAGAAGAGGAAAATATTGATTTGATTCTTTTAGATATTATGATGCCCGGACTTGATGGGTTTGAAGTTTGTAGAAGATTGAAAGCAAATTCAAATACACAAGATATCCCGATAATATTTATAACTGCAAAAACTGATGATGAATCTATAGAAAAAGCATATGAACTTGGTGGTGTAGATTATATTACTAAACCATTTAGAGCAAGAGAGGTATTGTCAAGAATTATAAATCATTTAACCTTGTCTGAACAAAGTCATATTTTAGAACAAAAAGTACAAGATAAAACTCAAGAGTTGCATGATATCAATCAGGAACTAGAAGAGACCCAAAGGGAAGTGATATTTACAATGGGTTCAATAGGTGAAAGAAGAAGTAAAGAAACAGGTTATCATGTTACAAGAGTAGCTCTATATTCTGAACTTTTAGCTAAACATTATGGACTCGAAGATAAAGAGGTTCAGATGTTAAAAGAAGCAAGTCCTATGCATGATATAGGTAAAGTTGCAATCCCTGATGAAATTTTAAATAAACCTGCAAGATTTACACCTGAAGAGTTTGAACATATGAAAGAGCATGCAATACATGGATATGAGATGCTAAAGTACTCAAATAGACCGCTTTTAAAAACAGCAGCAATAGTTGCTTCTGAGCATCACGAGAAGTGGGATGGAACAGGCTATCCAAATGGATTAAAAGGTGAACAAATACATATATATGGTCGTATAACTGCACTTGCTGATGTATTTGATGCATTAGGAAGTTATAGGGTGTATAAAGATGCCTGGAGTGATGATGAGATATTTAAACTTTTTAAAGATGAGAAGGGGAAACACTTTGATCCACAGCTAATAGATATATTTTTCGATAATTTGGATCAATTTTTGAGTATAAGAGATAAATTTGCAGATTTATAAGTTAAGTAAATAAATATTTTGACTAAGCAATTTATTCAAGTAGTAATGTAAGTATTATTTAGATAAAATTAAAAAAATTTAAATCTAAAGGATACTAACTATGAACGGTGATTTAATTGGTTCACTACTACCCCTGATCGTATTATTTGCGATATTTTATTTTCTTATTATCAAGCCACAGCAAAAGCAGCAAAAAGAGCATGCAGCTATGATTGAAGAACTATCAAAAGGTGATGTTGTTGTTACAAATGGCGGAATTATTGTAGAAATTACAAAAGTAGAAGGAAACTTTATAACAACAAAAACTTCAGACGGAAGTGAAGTAAGAGTTGTAAAAAGTTATATAGCAAGCAAGTGGGAAGAGTAAAAGCATAAAGGAAAGATATATTGCGTTTTTTTAATTATAGACTTGTTATCTTTTTACTTGTAACAATTTTCGGGATAGTTTTTTCTATCCCTTCTTTTTTACAGACAGATGACGGTAAAAAAATATCCTTAGGACTTGATCTTCAAGGTGGACTTCATATGCTTTTAGGTGTAGAAACACAAAAAGCTGTTGAGGGTAAGATAAAATCAGTTGCTGCAACTGTTAAATATTTTACAGACAATGAAGATATTCTTATTGAAGATCTTATCATCAAAGAAAAAGAGCTTAGTTTTATGCTTCTTGATGAAGATGAGATTGGAAAACTAGACAAGATGCTTGAAGAGGTAAAAGGTCTGGAGATAAGTAAAGAGCATACTCTACACTACAGAATAAGACTTACTGAGGTAGAGATAAAAGTTGTAAAAGATATGGCAGTTTCACAAGCTGTGGAAACTATTAGAAACAGACTTGATCAGTTTGGATTAGCAGAACCTTCTGTAACAAGACAAGGTAAAAGTGATATTGTTGTAGAGTTACCTGGTATTAAAACACAAGAACAGGAACAAAATGCAAGAGAGCTTATAGCTAAACCTGCTAATCTTGAACTTATGGCTGTGGATGAATTAAAGGCAGACCAAGTTTATGATTTAAGTATTGAAGAAGCACAAGATATGGGTAATGTTATCTTGGAAGATACAGCAGATCCAAAGATAAAGTATTTACTGAAACAGATACCTATTTTGACTGGTTCTGAAGTGGTAGACGCACAAGTCGCATTTGATCAGCAGACAAATCAGCCTATTATTAACTTTACACTTAGTACATTTGGTGCAAAAGTATTTGGTGACTTTACTGCTAAAAATATTGGTAAGAGACTTGCCGTTGTTCTTGACGGTAAAGTATTTTCAGATCCGTTTATTAGAGAGAGAATAGGTGGAGGAAGCGGTCAGATAAGCGGTAACTTTACAGTAAGTGAAGCAGGTAATGTTGCTATTGCTTTAAGAAGTGGTGCTTTACCTGCTCCTGTAATTATGCTGGAAAAAAGAAGTGTAGGACCAAGTCTTGGTGCTGATAGTATAAAAGCTTCTATGTTAGCTCTTATTTCAGGATTTGTACTTGTTGTTATTTTTATGATTGTATATTATGGTATTGGTGGTATAGTTGCAAATATTGCACTTATTACAAATATATTTATCATTATTGCAGTTATGGCGATGTTTGGTGCTACTTTGACACTTCCAGGTATGGCAGGTATAGTTCTAACAGTTGGTATGGCAGTAGATGCAAATGTTATCATCTCTGAAAGAATCAGGGAGCTTCTAAAAAAAGGAGCCTCTATCCCTAAAGCTATAGAGGATGGATACAAAAATGCCATGAGTGCAATTTTAGATGCAAACATAACTACACTTCTAGTTGCAGTTATACTTTATGCATATGGAACAGGTCCTATAAAAGGATTTGCTATAACTATAAGTATCGGTATATTGGCATCTATGGTTACAGCTATCTTAGGAACGCACGGTATATATGAAGCTATGATGCCAAAAATGGTAAAAGATAAGAATCTAAAAAAATGGTTTGGAGTTAAATAATGGAAATATTCAGATCAGGAAAATCATATAATTTTATGGGGAAAAGGCTTCCTTTTTTAGGCTTGTCTGGAATTTTGGTTGTTGCATCTTTTATTCTGCTGTTTACAAAAGGGCTGAATTTAGGTATTGACTTTTCTGGCGGTACTTTAGTCCAAGTTCAGTATAAGCAAGTTGCACCTATTGATAAAATAAGAGAAGTGTTAAAAACCGATGATAGATTTGAAAAAGCAAATGTTACAAAGTTTGGTAGTGACAGTGAAGTTGTAATAAGAATACCTACTTCTACTACAACTTTGGGCAAAGATATTGCTGATGATATGCGAGAGATTCTGAAGCCTACTGGTGACTACGAAGTAAGAAGAGTGGATATGGTAGGCCCTAAAGTTGGTAATGCTTTACAAGAAAAAGGACTAAGTGCTTTGGCTTTGGCTCTTGTAGTTATTCTGGCTTATGTATCATATAGATTTGAATGGAGATTTGCCATAGCTTCAATCTTGGCACTTATTCATGATATTTCTATTGCTTTGGGTGCGATAGTGCTTTTCAATATAGATGTAAATCTTGATATTTTAGCAGCTATTTTAACGATACTTGGATATTCACTAAATGATACAATAATTGTATTTGACAGAATCAGAGAAGGTGTAACAACCTCAAAAGAGAATGAACTTGATAAAGTGGTAAATGAGTCTGTGTCTAATACACTTAGTAGAACTACGCTTACATCATTGACAACATTCTTTGTTGTCTTGACATTGTATTTATTTGGTGGAGAGATCATAAGTGGATTTAGTTTTACACTATTAGTCGGTGTGGTAGTTGGAACATATAGTTCTATTTTTATAGCCGCATCATTCTTGGTGCAGTTGAATTTCTCTATTGTTAAATATAGAGCTAATGAGGCTGAGAAAGAGAAAAGACAAAAAGAGAAAGATAGGATGAGAGCTCAATTTGAGCAAGGGATGGTATAGAAAAATATATCAAATTATCTTTTAAAAAAGCCTCGTTTTATACGGGGCTTTTTTTAAAGTCTATTAAAAATACTCTAAGAGTGGATTGGTCAAAATATTGATGATGTAATTGAAAAAATGCAGATATAAAAGATGAAGCATTTTTAGAAGATTAAAATGGTAAAAGGTATAAACAGATTTTAAATAAAACTTTAAAAAAATAAGCAGTTCTTAGGAACAATATAGTAATATAAAAGAAAAACTTATATTAAGGTAATACTATGGGATTATTTACATCTGGAACGTCGGAAATTGAAAAAGCTAGATTAAGTTCATTAGATCAAAGTTTTGCAGTTATTTCGTTTCAACCAAACGGAACTATTATTCATGCAAATGAAAACTTTTTAGCAACAGTTGGTTACTCATTAAATGAG
>JAYEKV010000002.1:0-2844 GCA_034716855.1 Campylobacterota bacterium
TCTAAACCATCTTTGCCGTTTTTAGCAATTGTTACTTTAAGAAATATCTTATTTAAGAAGTTTTCAGTTACTCCACGAATACTGTCATCATCTTCTACATATAATACTTTTAATTTGGATGTTTGTTGAATTAATTTTTTTTTATTTGAAGTGTCCATACTTTCATACCTTTTTAAATACAATATGAAAGTATTATAATAATTTTATATTATTTATTTTATGAGAAGCTTCCAAGCCCCATAAGTCTATCATATCTTTTAGATTGCCTTTCTTCAAAAGAGAGGTTTTTTAACTCTTCTACAGAGTCAATGAAATAATCACCAAGTGCTTTAATAGCATCTTCTTTATTTCTGTGTGCTCCTATTAAAGGTTCATTTATCACATCATCAATAAGATCACACTCTTTTAGATCTGAAGAAGTTATTTTTAAAGCATTTGTTGCTGTCTCTACCATAGCTTGATCTTTCCAAAGAATTGATGCACAACCCTCTGGAGAGATTACAGAATAAACACTATATCTCATCATTGCAAGTTTATCACCTACAGAGATAGCAAGTGCTCCACCTGATCCACCTTCGCCAATAACCACTGATACTATTATCGTATTTAGGTCACTAAGTTCAAAAAGATTTCGTGCAATTGCTTCACTTTGACTTCTCTCTTCAGCACCAATACCAGGATAAGCACCCGGAGTATCAACTAAGAAAAGAATAGGCATATTAAATTTCTCTGCCATTTTAGCTGCTCTCAATGCTTTTCTATATCCTTCAGGATTAGGCATACCAAAATTTCTTTTGATCTTATTCTTTACCCCTCTACCTTTTTGCTCACCGATCACCATACATTTTTGATCACCTATCTTACCTATATAACATACGATAGCCTGATCATCTGCAAGATGTCTATCTCCATGTATCTCGTAAGCATCAGTCATCAATCCTCTTATATAGTCAAGTGCATATAATCTGTCAGGATGTCGTGCCAATTTCAACTTTTGAAAATCAGAAAGATTTGTATAAGTTTTTTCAACTTCTGATTCTAGTTTTTTCTCTAAAATAGAAACAGCATACTCATCAGCTTTTGTTTTTGCAACAATTATCTCATCTTCTATTTTCTTCAAGCTTTCTTCAAAATCTAAATATGTTGCCATATATTATTACCTACTTCGCCTAAGCTTCAAATTTTCTCATAATTACAACACCGTTAGTTCCACCGAAACCAAACGAGTTACTCATTACCGTATTAAGTTCTGCTTCTCTTGCACTATTTGGTACATAATCAAGATCACAATTTTCATCAGATTCAATTTGATTGATAGTTGGAGGTATTATACCCTCTTGCATAGCTTTTATCGAGATGATTGCTTCTAGTGCACCTGCTGCACCTAAACAATGACCTATCTGACCTTTTGTAGATGTTACAGGGGGACAATTTTCTTCACCACCAAATAACTCTTTAAGTGCAGCTGTTTCATTTTTATCATTTACAGGAGTACTTGTACCATGTGCATTTACATAATCTATCTTAAGCTCTCCATCTGTATTTTTTTCAGCCATTTTGTAAGCTGCTTTCATAGCTCTTAAAGGGCCGTCTTGAGTAGGAGTAGTGATATGATTTGCATCACCACTTTCACCGTATCCGATAACCTCTGCATATATTTTAGCACCTCTAGCTTGAGCTGATTCAAGTGTTTCAACTACAAGAGCACCTGCACCCTCACCCATAACAAACCCGTCTCTGTTTTTATCAAAAGGTCTTGATGCTGTTTTTGGATCATCGTTTCTAGTACTTAATGCTTTCATAGATGCAAAACCACCTACACCTGCACCACATACAGCACTCTCTGCACCAATAACCAACATCTTAGAAGCTCCACCCATAACGATAGTTTTAACAGCTTCACCAATAGCGTGAGTTCCTGCTGCACATGCTGTTACAACAGAAAGGTTAGGACCTTTTAGATTATGCTGAATAGAGATAAAACCACCTAGCATATTAACTAATGAAGAGGGGATAAAAAATGGAGATATTTTTGAAGGTCCTCTATTTCCACATATTAACGAATTCTTCTCTATATTTGGAAGACCCCCGATACCTGAAGCAGATACTATACCAAAATCATCAGCTATAGAATTATCAACCTTGTTATCAGTAATAATATCAGCATCATTCATAGCTTCAACTGCTGCATGTATACCTAAATGGATAAATCTATCCGCTTTTTTAGATTCTTTTTTACCTAAGATTGCCGTAGGATCAAAGTCTTTTACCTCTGCAGCAATTTGTGCAGAAAATTGCTCAGCATCAAACAAACTTATCTTATCTACACCTGTCTGACCATCTACAATCGCTTTAAAAGACTCTTCTACACTGTGTCCAAGTGCATTTATCATCCCTATTCCCGTTACTACAACTCTTTGCATCTATTATCTCTCCAACATTTATATTTATATTTATTATTTAAATTTTAAACTAAATAAAACTTACAATATAAGCTCTATTTAACTTAAAATAAAACGGCTTAGCCGTTTTATCTTATATACTACTTATTGTCTTCTATGTATTTGATTGCATCAGCAACAGTTAAAATAGACTCAGCATCTTCATCAGGGATCTCAATATCAAACTCTTCCTCTAATGCCATAACTAACTCAACAACATCTAGTGAATCTGCACCTAGATCTTCAATGAATTTTGAATCTTCTTTTACTTCAGCAGGATCACAATCTAATTGATCTACTACTACTGCTTTTACTTTTTCTAACATTTATATTCCTTTATTTATAAGTTTTCATATCATTATATCATATTTAATTTAAAACAATTCTTTTGAATATTAGTTTT
>JAYEKV010000003.1:0-12035 GCA_034716855.1 Campylobacterota bacterium
TTTCGTGATATTCTAAGTCAAATAATCCTAACATTTATGAAGCCTTATTGATGATATATAGTTATTATTTTATCTAAATTATGGTTTTTATTTGGTTAGGTGGGTAGTTTTTAGAGATGCCCTAAAAATAAAACAAGATCTGTATTTAATATAAGAAAAGAAGTTAATAGAATATACAATATGATAAAGCCACAGCTTTTAAAAGAAAATATTGAGTTCATTATGGATATAGATGATGATATTAAGGGGTATGGTGTTGCAAGTGAGTTTAAGCATATTATTTTAAATCTTCTTTCAAATGCAAAGGACTCAATAATACATAATAATACTCGTATAAGAGAAATATCAATAATTGCAGAAAAAACAAATAACAGTATGATATTATTAAAAGTTCAAGATACAGGTGGTGGAATACCGGAAGATATCATTAATGATATATTTGATGATTATTTTACTACTAAAGGAAAGGGTGGTACAGGTATAGGATTGTCTATGACTAAACTTATAGTTGAAGAAGAGATGAATGGAACCATCAGTGTTTGCAATAATAAAGATGGTGCCTTATTTAGTTTAAATATCCCTATGTACTAAGTGTTTAATATATAATAAACTCCTATAAGTGTACTAAGACAGGCAGTAAATATAAACAAAAGATACCTGGCCAATGATCTATTTCCAATTACAAAAGATAGTATAAGCTTGGTAATAGTATTTGCAACTGTTGCTAGAATGATACCTGATATAGCAATATCCAATAAGATATTTTTATCGTTAAACAGTTCTGTAAGTGATAATACTATGGCATCAACATCACTAAGCCCTGAGATAAAAGAAGCTGCATATACTCCAAAAGCACCTGAGTATTCATTTACTAAAGATAAAGTACCAAATATCAATCCAAATACGATACCCATTTTTAATGCTTCTACAAATTCCAATGGATTTTTAAAACTTATATCTTGAGATATCTCTTTTTCATTTGTATTTTTATATAAGTAGTAGATACATATATATCCAACAATTGTAGCACTTAAGTAGGGGATAAATATAGCACTAAAAAGCTCTTGGTTTAAAATAAAGGTCCATACGATTACCCTAAAGAACATTGTGCTTGAAGCAAGAGCTATTGCTATAGCCAAAGATTTGTTGGCTTCTTTATTTTGTGATGCTTTTTTCGATAAGGTTAAGGTTATAGCCGTAGATGAAGCAAGGCCTCCAAAAAAACCCATCATAATAAGACCTTTTGAAGTATCTATAAATTTTGTTGCCAGATACCCTATAAAAGAAAGTCCGGAGATAAGAATAACCATAAGCCATATTTGGCTTGGATTAATAAGTCCGTAGTTGTCTATAGGCTTATCAGGAAGCAATGGAAGTACAACAAAAGTCATAAGTAAAAAAAGTACAGAAGCTCTAAAATCTTTTTCCTGAATTTCTTGTTTTATCGATATAAGTTTAGGTTTTATTTCAAGTATAGCTATAAGTATCACTGTACTAAATACTGCAAGTTCAATATAATCATACACAAGAACACCGACTATAAAAGATAAAAGAGCACTGAACTCTGTTGTATTACCTCGTTCTAGTTTATCATTGTAGGCATTTATAAAATAAAAAGCAAAAAGAAATATAGTAACGCCGATAAAAGATATAGTGAGTATCACAGGATAGTTTTGATACAATTTTGCACTTAAATAACCAGTAAAAGAGATGATGCTAAGAGTTCTTGCTCCCATGTATACTTTTTTGTTGTTATGAAAAAAGCTAAGCTCTCTTTGAAGACCTATAATAAACCCAAGTATTGCAGAAACTATAAACTCTTTTGCTATTAGTAGTTCCATATCTCTCTCCTATTTTAAGATATTTGTTGTTAATATTTTAATATCTTCTCTTAAAATATTTTGCTCTTTATTCAAATAACAAATAAAACTCTTTTTTTGTGATAAATCTATATCTTTTAAATACTTTTTTAATACAGTAATATCATGCTCTTTTCCTAAAATATCAGCTAATTGTTCCAGTATCTTTGTGTCTTTATTTACTAACTGCATAAGGTATGTATAATACTTTATCCATTTTCTATATTGATGAAAATCTTTAGCTTTATTATGGAGGAAAGCTTTATTTTGAAGTTTTAGAACTTTTTTATATGTTTTGCTTATTATGTTTTGTAAAGATATTATATTGTTTTTTTTAATTTTGGAAGAGTTTAATGCTTTTTTGCAATTTGCAGTGTCTTTGAGAATTTGAGATAATTTAATCTTTGTAGGTTTATTTATTTGAATTGATTTTATATGTTTTTTTATATCTTGATATTTTTTCTTTTTAAGCTTATGTCGCTTTATGATCTTATTGACAGTATCATACATAACTTTTTGATCTCTAGAGATTGAAAGTTTTTTTGCAAGATTTTTTAGGTAGTTATTTAGTATGATAAAATCTTTTTTATTTTTTAAATTTGGTTTTAATACAAGAAGTAAAGCTCTTGCTTTTTTACATCTTTGCCTGATCTTATGAACCTGTTTATTATGAGACAACTCTTTTGAACTCATAATATTTACAATATGATCTAACTGACAAGCTATCATATATTGTGAGTGTTTGACAATATTTTCATTTTGATCAATTAAGTAAGCCAACATATCTCCCTTTAAATAATTATCTTTAGAGATGTTTATATTATATCTATTTTTTCTTTTAACTATTCAAATGATATAATTTAATTTAAAAAAGGATCTGCTTGTGAATATTAGTACGGCTGCGTTGTTGAATATACTACCTTCAAAACTAGACAACAATATAAAGCAAAAGATCCAAAATACATCAACAAAAGAGGGTCAGACAGATTTGTCATCTCTTTTAAAAGACAGATCTGTACATACTCTTCTTTCTGATACTTTAAAAGAACTTGCCACTGGTACAAAAACAAAACAAAATATTTTAAACATACTTCAAAACAGCAAGCATATGTTTGACCTGAAAAGCTTTTCTTCAGATATAAAAGAACTTTCAATGCAGCTTGATAAAAGTGACAATATTAAAATAAAACAACAAAGTGTAGTTTTAAAAGAGTTTTTTACAAATATAAAAAATATAGACAATAATACACTAAAACAAAATATCTCAAACAATGGTGTGATGCTTGAATCAAAACTAAAAGATATATCACAGTTCCCAAAAGATAGCCTCATATCACAAAAGCTTATTTTTCAAAAAGCTTTAAATGATTTGGTTTTAAGCTTTAAGTCTATAGATAATAATGCACAAAAAGGTGAACCTGTATTAAAAGAGCTAACAGATAGATTTAAAAATACTACTGAAAAGAACAATGGTATAGAGGCTCAGGTAAAAAGAGCCGTATTTGATATATTGAATAATACTAAGAGTGATAGTACAAAATCTTTACAACAGACTATATCACAACTATCTAGTATTGAACAAAAAATATCAAAAGATATAGAAGGTCTGAATAATTCAAAAGATATTATTCAAATCTTTAATAAACTAAAAACTGATATATCGACTATAGAAAAAAATGGTATTGAAAATATAAATATAAATAGTTTAAAAAATACTACAGAGACCTTGTCAAAAGATATGTTAAAAGCTGATCTGAAAGTGGAAGTAAAACTAGCAGTACAAAATATATTAAATAACCTTACTGCAATACAAGAACAACCAAAAACACAACCTCAAGTGCAAGTTTTGAATAATTTACAAAATAAGATTTCCAACATAGTACAGGTTTTAGAGAAAACTCCTGTTTTTACTCAGGAAAAACATCAAAGTACAAATTTGGCTAATTTAAATAATGAGCTTATAAATATACAAGAGAGTATAAAAAATATTGAAAATAAAGGTATTCAAAATATAAATATAGTCCAACTTGATCAATCAATAAAAAACATTACAAAAACTTTACCATCCAATGATATAAAAGTAGAAGTAAAAACGGCTGTTCAAAATCTACTTAATAACATAATGACAATAGCACAAAATCCAAAGCAGCAGCCTATGCCTTTGCAACTACAAAATATATCAAATGAAATCTCCAAAATAAACAATATGTTGTTAAACAATAGTGGTGCTTCCAATCTCTTACAAGAATCTATGCAGAATAATTTTGATATTACAAAAGATTTGAAAGCTTCACTGCTTGTCATTCAAGAGTCATTGGATGCAAACGATAATAGTTCAAATAAAGAATTAAAGGTAACTGTAGAGAAACTTATATCACAAATAGAGTTTTTTCAAGGACTATCATACTCAACAGCTGCAAACTATAGCTTTATACCTTTTTCATGGGAAAATTTAGAAGATGGTGATATACGATTTAAGAATAGTAAGGATGAAACATTTTCATGTCAAATAAACCTAAATCTTAAAAATTATGGAGAGATAAAGATATTGCTTGACCTTGATAATAAAAACTATTTAAATGTAAATGTCGGTATTGAAAATGAGCTGTTTAAAGTGATATTTCAACAAAACTTACAAAAATTAAGATCAGGACTAAACACTATAAACCTTAATCTTCAAAGTTTAAATATCTTTGATCTCAAAGAGGTAAATGAAAAGAATGAGATAAGCAATCTATATAACAGTGATGAAAGCCTTAATTTTGGACTTGACCTAAAGGTGTAAAATGGAAAAACAATTTATTCAAAAAGCAACTGCACTGCAATACAACGAACAAAAAGATGCTGCACCAAAAGTGATAGCACAAGGTAGCAAAGAAACAGCAAAAAATATTATAAAAATAGCAGAAGAGTTTGGTATACCAATAAAAAAAGATGAAGATCTTGTAGAGATGTTAAGTCAGATAGAAACAAATAGAGAAATACCGGTAGAACTTTATCAAGCTGTTGCTGAACTATTCAGTTTTGTTTATGAGATTTCAAATAAAAAGGCAGATTATGAAAAAGAAGATTAATGATGACCTTACATTGTATTTCAATGATCTTTATCCTTATAAAAATTCAAATCAAAAAAGTATCAAAAAAAATTTGGTTACCGTGGGAGTAGGTGGTAATGTTGGAGATGTAATGCAGAGATTTAAAAAACTTTTTCATGCATTTAATGAGGATGGCAGGTTTAGTATAGTTGCAACTTCACCAATATTAAAAAATCCACCCTTTGGATATTTAAAGCAAGACTATTTTTACAATTCAATTATTATTTTAAAAACAGATCTCAGTGCAAAAGCATCACTAAGGGCCTTTCAACGCTATGAATTAAGATTTAAAAGAATAAGAACTTTTCAAGATGCACCAAGAACACTTGATATAGATATTATTTTTTATAACAAGATCAAATTAAATACAGAAGAACTTACAATTCCTCACAAAGGTTATAAAAATAGAGACAGTGTATTGATCCCTTTGACCTTTTTAAAAGACTATTTTTGATAAAATATATAAAATTAATTTTTTAAGGTAAATCAAATAAATGTCTGAAAAATCAGCAGTAGATAAACAAAATACAGTCTTAAAAGAGATCATAAACAATTCCTGGAATGGATTGGGGATAATTGATCCTACTACTAAGTTTGTGTATGTAAATAAAGCTTTTAGCCCAATACTTGGATTTAAAGAAAATGAACTTATGCAAATAAAGTTTGAATCTCTTCTTCTGCCTAAGTATAAAAAAGAGTTCAGAGAACTAATCGAGAAAAATATTCAAGACCAATACCACAATAATATGCGAGTTGCTTGTATTAGAAGAGACAAAGCTGTTGTATATCTGGATGTGACCATAAAGGTTATGTCAAACAAAAAATATATAGTTATCAATGCCAATGATATAACACAAACAATTTCAGATCATGAAACTTTTGATAAATATGTTATACAAGCCCATGTAGATAATCATGGTACTATAACAAAAGTAAGCGAAGCTTTTTGTCGTTTGACACATTTTACAGAAGCTGAACTTATTGGAAAATCATATGATGTGCTGATGCATGAGTCAATAAACGAAGATGATATAGCAGGTACCATTTGGTCAGAACTTATCATTCATTCTCAGTGGAATGGTAACATCGCAAGTAAAACAAAAAATGGTGATATAATTTGGGTAGATATAATCATTAAACCAATTAATAATAAATATGGTGATGTGACAGGATATTCTGCCATTATGTTTGACATCACAAGCGAAGTTAATCTTGAAAAAAATAGAGAGATGCTTGAAGAAACTATTACCAGCAATGAGTCAAAACTTAAAATAATGGGTGAAACACTAAGAACCATAGCACACGAGTGGAGACAGCCTTTAAATGCGATCTCTTTAGAAGCTCAAAACCTATTGTTGTCTTATCAGTTTGCTGATGATGGTGTATCAAAGGATGAAGCAATTCCTATTTTAGAAGAGATGCAGTCAAGTATAGGTGGTTTATCAAATATGATCGGTAAGTTCCAATATTTTACAGAATTGCAGGGTGAGAAAAAAGAGGCTGTTTTAGATGGTGTTTGCATAAAAGCAATAAATGTATCATCAATCTCAAAAGATCAAGTGGAAGATAATATAGAAGATAATATAAACTTCTTGACATATGAAAGTGAACTGGCAACTTCTATAGCAAGTATACTAGATAATGCAAAAGAAGCAAATGACAAAAAAACCAATAGTGATGAAGCATATATAAAACTTGATGGGTTTATTGAAGATGAAAATATTATCATCAAGATCTCAAACAATGGAGGACATATTGATGAAGCTATTATGGAAGATATTTTTAAACCATACTTTAGTACAAAAGAGGTTAAAAACGGTGTAGGTTTAAGTCTATACATATCAAAGATGATTGTTGAGCTTCATCTAAACGGTAAAATAGAAGTTGAAAACAAAGAAGATAATACGGTTGTATTTACAATCAATATACCAATGGAACAATAGATGATAATAATTCCCGCAAGATTAAACAGCAGTAGATTTGAGAATAAGATTATGGCAGATATCTTGGGTTTGCCTATGGTAATAAGAACGGCAAAAAGAGTTGAATCACTAGATAGAGTAGTTATAGCAACTGATTGTCAAGATGTGATTGAACTAGCTTCTAAACATGGTATAGAAGCAGTTATGACATCAAGTGAACATCAAAGCGGTACAGATAGGATAAATGAAGCGGCAAACAATCTAAATATAACTGATGATGATATTGTTGTTAATGTTCAAGCAGATGAACCTTTTATCGAGCCTGAAGTTGTACAAGCTGTTATTGAAGCTGTAAAATCTAATAACAATCAGTTTAATATGGTGAGTTGCTATAAAGAGATAAGCTCAAATCTTGCAGATGATCCAAATCATGTGAAAGTTGTATGTGATGCAATAGGTGATGCCGTATACTTTTCAAGAAGTAAAATACCATATCACAGAGATCATTATGATGAAACCTTATATAAAGGACATCTTGGGATTTATGGTTTTAACAAAAAAAGTTTAAATCAATTTTGTTCTTGGGAGAATTCATCTTTGGAAGGTATTGAAAAGCTTGAACAGTTAAGAGCCTTATCAAAAGGGGAAAGAATAAAAATGGTAAAAGTTCAATCTAAAAGCTTTGGTATAGATACAAAAGAAGATCTTGAAAATGCTTTAAAAATCTTTTCAAAGGCTCAATAGTGAATAAATCAATTTTAAAAGCAACTAATGTACTGTATGTAGAAGATGAAGAGGCTGTTAGGTCACTTACCTCAAATATTTTGGGTAAATTTGTAAATTCTCTTGTGGAAGCAAAAGATGGTCAAGAGGGGCTTGATCTTTTTACAAAACACAATATAGAAGAGAATGAATATGAACCTTTCCATGTTGTAGTTACTGATATAAGTATGCCGATTATGGATGGTCTTGAGATGATCGCCAAAATAAATACATTAGATAACAATATACCTACAATAATTACAACAGCACATAGTGACTCCGGCTTTTTACAAAATGCTATTAAACAAAGAGTTAGAGGCTATGTAAATAAACCGTTAAAACTAAATGAACTTGTAGATACAATCCTTTTAGCAGTTGAACCTTTATTTTTAAAAAATAAACTTATAGAATCAAATAAAAATCTTGAAGCACAAGTAGCAGAAAAAACTCTTGAGCTTAGATCCATATTAGACTCACAAGAAAACCTTATACTCGTTATGAATGAAGATGAGATATCTTCTGTAAACAAAACTCTTCTTGATTTTATAGGTGTAGATAATATAGACCAATTTAAAGAAAAATATGAACATATAAATAAACTTTTTTTACCTAGTGAAAAATATTTTAGCAGTATGAGCAATAATTGGATAGATGAGATGGAACAGCTTGATTCTATGGAAAAAATCGTAAAAATGAAATGCTGTAATGATAATGAAAGAATTTTTCAAGTAAATATAACATCTTTCTTTTTTGAAACAAAGCATTATGTATTGTCTTTTACTGATATCACAGAACTTAAAAACTATACTTATAAACTTCAGTATCAAGCAACGCATGATAATCTTACAAAGCTTTTTAATAGAAAGAAATTAAATGATGAGCTAACTAAAGAGATAGAAAGAGAAAAAAGATATAAACATGGATTCTCCGTGATTATGTTTGATATTGATAATTTTAAATCTATCAATGATACTTATGGTCATGATGTTGGAGATATAGTTTTAATAGATGTATCTAAAATAACAATAAACTCAGTAAGGACTACAGATATACCTTCAAGGTGGGGTGGTGAAGAATTTATGGTAATACTTCCAGAAACTTCTATAAGCAATGCTATGATAACTGCTGAGAATATCAGAAAGAATATAGAATCTTTTAAGTTTAAATCATTGACTAATTCTGTAACCGTAAGTTTGGGAGTTGTTCAGTTTGACAGAGATATTGATAACAAAGAATCTATCCTTAAAAAAGTGGATTTGGCTCTTTATGATGCAAAACACAGCGGTAAAAACAAAGTGGTTAAATATGAAAAACAATAAGCTTACAACAACAATAATAGCAGGTGAGCATAAAGGTAAAATTTTACAACTTCCTGACTTAGATACTACAAGAAGTTCAAAATCTAGACTAAAAGAGTCTTTTTTCAATGTTTTGCAGTTTGATATAATAGATACTGTTTTTGTTGAAGCATTTGGAGGAAGTGGAAGTATAGGTCTTGAGGCAGTAAGCCGTGGAGCAAAGCAGGCATATTTTTGTGAGATAGATAGAAAGTCTTATAAGATACTTCAGCAAAACTGTAACAATATTGATCCTTCTAAAACAACTACACTTTTTGGAGATTCATTTGAAAAAGTACCACAAATTTTACAACAACTAAAAAACTCTAATGATGATATGATACTTTATATAGATCCTCCGTTTGACTTTAGAGACGGTATGAATGAGATATATAAAAAAGCATTTAATATGGTAAGAGATATTGAAAACGATAAACTGTTTTTAGTTGTTTTTGAACATATGACTACACTTACTATGCCTGATACTTTAGGTAAATTTAAAAAATATAAAAATAAAAAATTTGGTAAAAGTTCACTGACATACTACAATGTATAGATTCTCTATAACTCTTTTGTTTATCGTAATTACAGGGGTGTTTTTAGCACCTTTTATCTATACGGTTTCCCCTTTTGATCTAAATCCAAATAAAATTTTACAAGCACCAAACTTGGAACATATAATGGGTACGGACAGACTTGGCAGAGATATGTTCGCAAGGATTCTTCTAGGTGGACAAACCTCTTTGATAATTGGTTTTTTAAGTGCATCGATAGCCTCACTTATAGGACTTATTGTTGGTATAAGTGCAGGATATTTTCAAGGGAAAGTAGATAAGACTATAACTGTAATTATTGATCTTTTTTTAACTTTTCCAACATTCTTTTTACTTTTGGCACTTGTAAGTTATATGGAAGCTTCAATTGCCGTATTGATTATAGTTTTATTTATAACAGGTTGGATGGGTACTGCAAGAATGATAAGAAGTGAAAGTTTTGCCGTAACAAACCAACCTTATATAAAAGTACTAAATTTGGCAAAAGTAAATAAAATGAAGATCATATTAAAGTACTTTGCACCACTTCTTGCTCCTATATTTCTCATATCATTTACTTTTGGTGTAGGTGGTGCAATTCTTAGTGAGTCAGGACTTAGCTTTTTAGGACTTGGTATCAATCCACCGCAAATGAGCTGGGGAAGCCTTCTAAGTGGCGGTAAAGAGGTGATAGAGATAGCTTGGTGGGTTAGTTTTTTCCCTGGACTTTTTATATTTATCATCACTTTTTGTCTTATGCAAATAGCAGATCATCTCCAGCAAAAAGCAAATACAAAGGCATTAAACTAAATTCTTCTTAAAATTATATCTAAACTTTTTGTAGATAAAACCCTTTTTAAATAACCTAAGATATATGTAGCTTTTGTGATATAGTATCTTGGTTTTACATTGCTTGTTTCTATTATGTTTTCCACAACTTTTGCTACTTCTATTGCTTCTAGATTAAAAGGGACTTTACTTTTATTTTGTTTTAGATTTTTATCATAAAGATCTTTGTAGTTTGAGTGTTCCATATCTATATTTTGATCTGCTTTTATTACTGCATTGTCTCTAAATTTACTTGTAACGGGACCTGTATTTAGTAAAGTTACATCTATATTAGTTTGAGCAAGTTCAAGTCTAAGGGTATCAGTAAGCCCCTCGATTGCGTATTTGCTTGCATTGTAAGCCCCTCTTAATTGCAGTGATATAAGCCCCAAAACAGAACTGTGTTGTATGATCTTTCCATAGCCTTGTGTTCTCATGATAGGTACAACTTGTCTGGTAACTTCATGAAGACCAAAAACATTTGTCTCAAACTGCTCTTTTAAAACTTCTGTTCTTATATCTTCTATAGCTCCTGGCTGACCATATCCTGCATTGTTAAATACAACATCAATAGTGCCGTTTGTTAGTTTAAGTATCTTTTCTAAAGTGTGAGTAATAGACTCATGTATGGTTACATCAAGATAGAAACTCTCAAAACCTTTCCTTTTAAGCATCTCAACATCTTCCATATCTCTTGCTGTTGCAAATACTCTGTGATCTTTTTGTTTTAGATACAGGGCAGTTTCTAGTCCTATACCGCTAGAACAACCTGTGATAAGTATAGTTGCCAATGTAAATTACCTCTAATAGTTTCATATATTTTTAGCTATTATAGCAGTATGAATATAAAACAATTATTGGATAAAGAAGTTGAAAAAAGAAACTGTGAGGATGAGCTTTGTTTTGAAAAGCCAGATCCTTTGTTTGTGGCAAAAAGATATAAAGATGAATATATAAGTTTAATATGTGCCTTGTTTGCATACGGTAATGCTGGTCAAATTATGAAGTTTTTAAATACCCTTGATTTTTCACTTTTAGATCAAAGTGAAGATTGTATACAAGGTGCTTTAAATGAGCATTATTACAGATTTCAAAATAGTGAAGATGTAATAGCTTTTTTTATAGCAATAAAAAGACTAAAAGAAAAAGATAGCTTAGAGTCTATTTTCAAAGCAGGGTATGACAAAGAACAAAATGTTTTAGAGGGGATAAAGTGTATCATAGAAGCTATACAAGAAGTACATGATCACTATAGCGACGGATATAAGTTCCTTATAGGCAAAACACCAAAGCTTGATAAAAGTGGAAAGATAAAGTATATAGGAAACTCCCCATATAAAAGATACAATATGTTTTTGCGATGGATGGTTAGAAGTGATAATATCGATATGGGATTATGGAAAGATGTAGATAAAAAAGATCTTATTTTACCTTTGGATACACATACTTTTAAAGTAGGGCAAAAGCTTGGACTTTTAAGTAGAAAAACATATGACCTAAAATCAGCTATTCTTATTACAGAAAAATTAAAAGAGTTTGATCTAAACGATCCCATGAAGTATGACTTTGCTATATATAGGCTGGGTCAGGAAAAGATAGTATAAGTAATCACTTATAAAAATAGATAGGAGTTTTTAGTATATCATCTAAAGTCTCTTTTTTTTGTGCTTTTGTAGTAGGTAGTGCAAAGGTACTGCTT
>JAYEKV010000004.1:0-2811 GCA_034716855.1 Campylobacterota bacterium
ACCATGCTGTCACTATCAAAGGGAAGCTGTGTCCCATCCGTAGCTTTAGTATTCTCAAATACACCCATACCCAAAAAAGGTACAAGCTCACCGCTTAATAGTTTATCTTTTATATTATCCATATCAGTATCCAAATTTCATTATTTATACTGATATTTATGCAAAAAGTGTTCCTTAAGATTTTATTATATTCTTGATTCTATGGTTTTATAAAAGTTTTCTCTTTTTGCGACCATATAATAAAATATGATAGTATCATCCTCTAAAACTTCATAAGCAATACGATAATCAACTTTATTTTCTCTAAAATGGTATGAGTATATATTTGATAGTTTGCCTTTTAAGGTTTCTGCTGAGTGTGGATTAGTTAAGATATTATCTAAGTGGGTCTCTTTTACTTTTTTAACCACATTTTTATCAATCTTTTTTAGGTCAGATTTAATTTTTGGATGAAACTCTTCTCTATAAGTCTTCAAAAAGCTCATCCCTAGAGATAGTTTTTACTTTATTATTTTTTATATCATCAATCCTAGAGATTAACTCTTCTTCCTTATATTCATTTCTTGAACTAACTTTTATTTTAGCTACATTTTCAGGCAATAACTTTAAAAAGTCAAGTATTTTATCTGTATAATCATCTCTAACTTCAAGCTGTATTGTTTGCATGATTATCCTTTATTAATTTTATTTTATTATATCATAATTATTGATATTACAATTAAATTAAAATTTAAAAGTTTTAAGTAATACTCATACTTTTTAATGACAGCCCACTCCTGTATAGGTAACATAAGCCTTATTAAGTTCAACTTGCAACCTCTCCAAATCAATAGGCTTTTCAAGATCATCTGGCATATCCAGATAAAAAACAGCCCCGTCTTTAGAGATTAAAAACAATGCTTTTGTAAGTTTATCTTCCAGTTCACCGCTTACTATTTTTGTACCGTACATATTACCAAACTCATCTTCGGTGTCATAGACTATCTCAAACTTTTCTAGTCTGTTTTTTATTGCACTTTTTTCAGGACAATTATTACTAAAGATAAAGTAGCAGTTTATATCCACTTGTATATTACTCATAAATTTATCCAACACTAATATCTCATCTAAAAAACCGTCTTGAATAAAAGGAAAAGAGATAAGAAGTGTCATAGAACCTTTTTCATCACTTCTTTTTATCTCTTTTGTTTTACCATAAAAATCGGTTACTTCAATATTTTCAGCCATATATCCTATATCGATAAAATCTTCTGTAAGTTCAAACTCTTTACCTTTATATACCATATTAGATTCCATACTTTTTCACCTTATATCCTATTTGTCTTACTGTTATTCCAAGCATCTGTGCTGCTTGTGACTGATTATTGTCACATTGTTTAAGTGCTGTAAGGATAGCTTCATGTTCTAATTCATCAAGGGTCTTATTTTCAATAGGGATGGTTTTATATTCATCTACTAAGTTTTGATTGTTCAGTGCAGGTAAAAGAAGAAGCATATCCTTTGCACTTATACCATCTTCACTTCCCATTAAAACGATCCTCTCTAAAGTGTTTTCCATCTCTCTAACATTTCCAGGCCATGGGTAACCCATAAGTTTATCCATAGCTTCATCTGTTATCTTTACCACTTTTTTATGATTTCTCATAGCTCTTTCTAGGAAGAAATTTACTAGTAGTTTTATATCGTTGCCTCTTTTTCTTAAAGGTGGCAGATCTATAGGTATTACATTTAGTCTGTAGTATAGATCTTCTCTAAAGTCACCATCCTTTACCATCTGCTCTAGGTCTCTGTTTGTAGCAGCAACCAATCTTACATTTACTTTTATGGTCTTAGACCCACCTACTCTTTCAAACTCTCTTTCTTGAAGAACTCTTAATAGTTTTACCTGAGCAGATGCACTTATATCACCTATCTCATCTAAGAAAAGTGTACCTTTATGGGCAAGCTCAAATCTTCCTTTTCTTGTATCTTTTGCGTCGGTAAATGCACCCTTTTCATGTCCAAACAGTTCACTTTCAAGCAAGCTATCTGTAATAGCCGCACAGTTAAGCTTTACAAATGGCTCATCTGCTCTTTTACTTCTTTTATGAATAGCTGCTGCTACTAACTCTTTACCTGTACCTGTTTCACCACGAACCAAAACAGTAACATCACTAGGTGCTATTTGCTCTATAACCCTAAAGACATCTTTCATCTTCTTACTTTCACCTATTATGTCACCAAAATTATGCACTTTTGAATCCCACTCCATTTTATAATACTTATTAAGATCTTTTAATCTCTCTTTCTCATCCTCAATGATAAAATGTGAATACATAGCCTGAGCAAATAACGAACTTATAATAGTAAGTATCCTTACTGTATCTTCAAAATCTATCTGCGTAGATTTTATAAGATTTGCAGCCATCACTCCCATCACTTCATTTTCAACTATCATGGGAACAGCTATATAAGAGATTGTATCGTTACTTCTGTTACCTGATTTATTTAAAAAAAGTACATCATTATGTACATTTTCTATTACTACAGGTTCTTTTGCTTTTGCTGCAAGTCCTGTTGCTCCCTCACCTAGTCTGTATTCAGAAATTATTTTTTGATGTTTATTGAAATTTATAGATGCAAATATATTTAACATATCATCTTCAAGTTTATATATAACACAATTATCTAATGTCAAGTTCTTTTTCAATACATCCAGACACTTTTCCAGTGACTCTACTATCTTACCTCTTGAATCAGAGATTATATTTGCTATTTCATGTAAAACATTCAATTCTATTTGAGTAAGGCAATCTAAACATTCATCATTTT
>JAYEKV010000005.1:0-11792 GCA_034716855.1 Campylobacterota bacterium
GCTGTTAGGAGTCGGCTTACTCACTCACTAGAGGTATCTCAAACTGCAAGATTCATAGCCAGAACTATTTTAAAAAAACTTAATGATCCAGAACTAAATGAGATGCAAAATGCTTTTATCTCTACTGCTGAGATGGCAAGTCTTCTTCATGATATAGGTAATCCACCCTTTGGACATTTTGGTGAAGCTGCCATAAATGACTGGATGGATAAAAAAGGTATACACTATATCAAAGCTAGAAACGGTGATGATAACATAAAAGAAAAACTTGTAAAAGATATATCATCATATGATGGTAATGCACAAGCCATAAGAATGGTACACAAACTTCAAAGACTAAACTTATCATATACACAAACAGCATCTATACTAAAATATACAAGGGGTGCTTTTGAAAATAAAGACAACTCACATCCACTTTCATATCTTAGAAAAAAACCAGGCTACTATTACAGTGAGAAGGATTTTATAATAGAGATTCAAAAAACTTTAGAGATAAAAGACTCACACAGACTTCCTGTAACTTATATAATGGAAGCAGCTGATGATATATCTTACTTAAGTGCCGATATAGAGGATGCTGTAGATAAAGGTCTTCTTACTCTTGATACATTGTATGAGCTTATTATAAATGAATGTGATAAGATAAATGAGAAGTACGCTACAAACAGTACCATGCTAAAAAATCTAGTCAATAAAAACTACAAAAGTGCAAAAAGTAAAGAGGATGAGCCATATCAGTTCAATATGTTTCTTACCCTTACTCGTGCCGGGCTTATATCAAAACTAGTACAATATGTTTCTGATATTTATATACAAAACCACAAAGCTGTATTTGATGGTTCATTTAATAGTGCCCTTTTAGAAGCAGATAAATCACACGAGTGTTCACAAGCTGTAGAGGTGTTGCAAAATATCTCATATAGACATATCTATACACATAAGCAAGTACAAGAACTTGAACTTAAAGGATACTACATCCTGCAAGGTCTTTTTGATATTTATGAACCTCTTCTATCTTTAGAAACACAGCAGTTCCAAGACCTATTAGACGATAAAAAAGTTGAGTGTATCATATGTAAAAATATACTCTCAAGACTTTCTAAAAAACATCTAGTTGCTTATAAAAAATCTATAGGTGAGATAAAAGATAAAAAAAACTATGAGGTTTTAGAGCAATACTTTAGAACTAGACTTGTTATAGACTATATAAGTGGTATGACTGATGACTATGCTTTACATGAATACAGATCACTGAAAAATTAGAATTTTTATATTTTTTAGAGGTGCTCTTAATATCAAAATTGATATAATCATAACCTATAATTATATATAAGGAATAAAATTGAAATTAAATAAAATATTAACACTATCAGCTGTTTGTGCTACACTTCTAATAACAGGTTGTGCAAATAATGAACAAAATATAACAACTACAAAAAAAGATATAGTATCTGATAAAGAGATAAAACTACAAGCAAAACAAGCGATTATAGCTGTAGGTGGAGCACTTAAAAAAAATATGATTGAAAAGATGAAAGCTGGTGGACCTGCGAATGCAGCAGAGTTTTGTTCAGTATCTGCAACCAATCTTGCTAAAGAAGTATCAAAAACATTACCAGAAGGTGTATCGGTAAAAAGAATCACTGACAAACCTAGAAATATAAACAATCAAGCCACACAAGAACAATCAAAAATTCTAAAAGAGTTAGAGTCTAATATGAAGCAAGATAAAAAAGCCGACACCTTAGTTAAACAAATATCAAACAATCACTACCAGGTATATAAAGCGGTACAAGTAGGTGGTAAATGCACAATATGTCATGGCACAGAAACAAAAAGAAATCAAAACGCATATAATGTTATAGCTTCTAAATATCCAAATGATAAAGCAATTGACTATAAAAAAGGTGACTTTAGAGGTGCTTTTTTAGTAGATATCATTAAATAATCTACAAAACACCACATATAAAAAAAGCTAGCCTTTTGGCTAGCTTTTTTTTATATACCTGATGCTTCCATCAGTTTTGATTGATGATCCGCTATAAGTGGATCGATGATCTCATCTAAAAGACCATCATTCATAAGAGGCTCTAGCCTATAAAGAGTTAAGTTGATTCTATGATCAGAAACTCTACCTTGTGGGTAGTTGTATGTTCTAATTCTAGCACTTCTATCTCCAGATCCAACCTGCTCTTTTCTATCTGCACCCTCTTTTTCCATTCTCTCTTGCTCTTGTAAGTCATAAAGTCTAGCTTTAAGAACTTTCATAGCTTTATCTTTATTTTTATGCTGAGATTTTTGGTCTTGGTTTGTTACAACAATTCCAGTTGGTAAGTGAGTGATTCTTACTGCTGAGTCAGTTGTATTTACAGACTGACCACCACATCCACTAGATCTCATAACATCTATCTTTAGATCATTTTGATTGATCTGTACTTCGATATCATCAACCTCAGGGATAACTGCAACAGTAATAGCAGAAGTATGAACTCTACCTTGTGACTCAGTTGCAGGTACTCTTTGTACTCTATGAACTCCAGATTCGAACTTCATCTTTGAGTATACAGATTCACCTTTTACTAAGAATACCATCTCTTTATATCCACCGGATTCAGACTCAGATGAGTTCATGATCTCAGTTTTCCAACCTTGATTTTCCGCATATTTGATATAAGCTCTAAATAGATCTCCAACAAATAGTGCAGCTTCATCACCACCTGTACCTGCTCTTAGTTCTATATAGATATTTTTGTCATCATTTGGATCAGTTGGAAGGAGTAGTATTTTTATCTCTTCTTCTAGTTCAGGTTTTCTTGTCTCTAGCTCTTTTAGCTCTTCTTTTGCAAGTTCACCAAGCTCTTCGTCACCTAAAAGCATTTTGTTCTCTTCAATATCTTCCATAATTTGATTGTACTCTTTTGCTGCATCAACAATTTTACTAATTGAAGATTGCTCTTTTGAAAGTTCAGTCATTTTTTTAATGTCATTTAATATTTCAGGAGTTGTTAATAGGTTGTTTATCTCTTCATATCTATCGATAAAAAGTTGTAGTTTTTCTTGTAGCATGGATATACCTGTATTTGAATTTGTGTGAGAAAAGAAAACTATCTATAAAGATAGATAGTTTAAAATTGTAAAAATATTTATTATAAAGCGTTAACTTTAGCTTGAAGTCTACTTACTTTTCTAGCAGCAGTACCTTTTTTTAAGATATTTTTACTTACACAGTGGTGTATATATTTGTTAGCGTCTTTCATTGCACTTGCAGCAGTATCTTTATCATTTGCTTCTACTGCACTTAAAACTGCTTTAGTAACATTTTTGATTCTTGCTTTGAAGAATCTGTTTCTTTCAGTTTTTACGATAGTTTGTTTTGCTCTTTTTGCAGCTGATTTATGGTTTGCCATAGCTGTTGTTCCTTGTTCAAAAAATTTAGTGTGCAATATTACTTAAATGTTTATTAAAATAAGCTTTAATTAATAATTCAAACAGATAATACAAGGAGCAGTTTGTTATAATAACTCATATATATAATAAACTATAAAGAGAGCAATATGAAATTATTTGGTACAGATGGAGTAAGGGGACAAGCAGGTAAGTTCCTTGATGCAATGACAGCATTAAAGCTAGCACAAGCTGCAGGTATATTTTTCAAAAAGAATTCAAGAACAAAAAAGATACTAGTTGGTAAAGATACAAGAAAAAGCGGCTATATGATCGAAAACGCATTAGTAAGTGGTCTTACATCGGTAGGATACGATGTGATACAAATAGGTCCTATGCCTACACCTGCTATTGCATACTTGACAGAATCTATGAGATGTGATGCAGGTATCATGCTAAGTGCAAGCCACAACTCTTATGAAGATAATGGTGTAAAATTCTTCAACTGTAAAGGTGACAAACTTTCAGTTGATTCAGAAAAAGAGATAGAGGATATCTTTTACAATGAAGAGCTTTTAGCATCAGCTCAATGTACACACAACCAAATAGGTCGTGCAAAAAGGATAGATGATGTTATAGGTAGATATATCGTATCTATAAAAAGCTCTTTCCCTAATGAACTATCTTTAAGTGGCAAAAGGATTGTTCTTGACTGTGCAAACGGTGCAGCATATAAAGTTGGTCCTACTATTTTAGAGGAGTTAGACGCTGATGTGATAACAGTAAGCAACAAACCAAATGGATACAATATAAATGAAGGGTGTGGAGCACTACACCCTGAAAATCTTGGAAAACTTGTAAGAGAATACAGAGCAGATATAGGAATTGCCCTAGACGGTGATGCTGATAGACTTGTAGTAGTTGATGAGAAAGGTGAAGTGATAGATGGAGATAAACTACTTGGAGCACTTACTGTTTTTCTAAAAGAACAAAATAAACTAAAAGGCGGTTGTGTAGCTACTGTTATGTCTAACCAAGCACTGGAAGACTACTTAAGCTCTCATGATATACCGCTTCTTAGATCAAATGTAGGTGATAAGCATGTACTAGAAGTTATGAAAAAAGAGGGATACAATTTTGGAGGAGAGCAAAGCGGTCATGTAATCTTCAGCGATATTGCAAAAACAGGTGACGGTCTAGCATCGGCACTTCAAGTTCTTGCACTTCTTATATCTTCAGGTAAAAAAGCTAGTGAGGCACTAAATCCATTTAAACCATATCCACAAATACTAAAAAACCTAAAAGTTGAAGAGAAACCACCTTTAGAAGAGATAGAGGGTCTTGAAGATCTTTGTAAAACATTTAGAGAAAAGGGATTAAGAGATCTTATAAGATACTCTGGAACAGAAAATAAGATCAGACTTCTTTTAGAAGGTAAAGACCTAGATACAGTAGAGTCTTGTATGGAAGAGCTTGTATCATTTGTAAAAAGCAGGCTATGTTAAGAAAAGCAATTATATTTTTAGTATCTTTTACAACACTTTTTATTGTTGACCAATATATAAAAGACCTGTTTGTAAATGGTTTTGAAGCTAGAGGGGAGTGTATCTCTTTAGTTCTTGCATATAACTATGGTGTGGCATTTTCAATGTTCTCTTTTTTGGAAGGGAACTTGAAATATATACAAATAGCTATAATGCTAGGTGGTCTTATATATCTTATAAAAAATAAAGAAGTATTTGCAAGATACTATCTTCCTGCTTCACTTATAGTGGCAGGTGGAGTTAGTAATATATATGACAGATTTATCCATGGTGGTGTTGTAGACTATGTATATTGGCACTGTAAATTTGACTTTGCTATATTTAACTTAGCAGATGTACTTATAGATATAGGAGTAGTGGTTCTTTTATATTTAAATTATAAGTTCTCAAAAGAGGATGAAAAACAAAAAGAGGTACAATCTCAAGACAAATAAGTCTTGAAGTACCACCTGCAAAAATGCCATAAGGCGTAGAAGTGTTGCTTAAATCTATTTTGACTAGCTTCATTATAGATATATCTTACATAGGTTTCATTGAACAATCCTGTTTGTTCATTGACTTCTAAAATATCATCCAATAGCTTTTCACCATACTCATCAAAGAGCCATTCGTTAAACGGAGAGTTAAACCCTTTTTTTGTTCTGTTTATGATCTCATCAGGTATATATTTAGAAGCTACTTTTTTAAGAAGGTATTTGTTTGTGTCCCCTACTTTTAGATTACTATCCATAGAAAAAACAGTATCCACAAGTCTATAATCTAAAAATGGATTTCTAGTCTCTACAGAGTTTGCCATAGATATCTTATCTACTTTACTAAGTAGTGCTTCCCCTAGCCATATTTTCATATCTATATAGCTCATCCAATCTACTGGGTCTTTTTTTGGATTTTCTGTTTTAAAGGTAGCTACTTTTTTAAGAAGCCTTTTTCGCTGAAGTTCTGTGTATATTTCCCCAAAACTGTTGTAGATATTTTGCTTTTTTACTACTCTTCTTAGGTACTCTGACTCTTTTGTATTGGTCTGTAAAGCACCTATAATATCATCCATAAACTCAAACTGATCTGGTGTAACAGTAGAAGCAAATTTATAGTACTTTAAAAACTTTGCATAGTTATCATATCCTAAAAATAGCTCATCACTACCCTCTCCACTTAGAACAGTTTTTATACCTTGATTTTTTATTTCACGCGTCAAATGCCAAAGAGGTATGGAAGCTGGGTCTGCATGTGGTTCTTCAAGTGCTTCAAACACCTCATCAAGTGACTCTATAAAATCTTTTTGCTCTATCTCAAGTGCAAGATGATTACTTTTTATATTTTTTGCAACTAGATCGGCATATGGAAGCTCACAGTATTTTTTATGTGTTTTATACCCTACACTGAAGGTATTTATCTGATGGTTTGTATGTTGTGCGTATATGGTACTAATAAGTGAGCTATCAATTCCACCACTTAAAAGTGTACCTACCTCAACATCACTTTTTAGTCTTTGCTCTACGGAGTCTACCAAAAGCTCCTCAATACTTTTTAGAGCTGTTGGCTCATCTTTTATCTTTTTGTATGTTTTTATCTTATAGTATTTTTTAACACTTAGCTTACCATTTTGATATATAAGATAACTTGCTTTATCAAGCTTCATAATATCACTATAAAAAGTATTTGGAGCAAGAGGTACAAAATACTGCAGATATTGAGAGAGAGCTACTTTATTTAGTTTTGGAGTAAAGCCTAGTATATTTATAATAGGTTTTATCATACTAGAAAATATAAACTTCTCATCTTTAGCATAATAAAAAAATGGCTTCTTCCCGTACCTGTCCCTAGCACAAAAGTATCTATCTTTTTTTACATCATATATAGAAAAAGAGAATGCTCCATTTAAAAGGTGTAAAAAGTCCGTATCATACTTTTGATATAGTCTTATAAGAACTTCAGTATCGCTTTTTGTCTCACACTTTAACTGTTGAGATACCTTTAGCTCATCATAGTTATAGATCTCTCCATTAAAAACTATAACTATATCATCAAACTCCATAGGCTGATTTGCTTCATCATCAAGGTCTATGATACTAAGTCTTGTATGCCCTAAGAAGTTATCCCCTATTCTTTTTACACTACAATTATCTGGACCTCTGTTATCCATAAGGTGTGTAGTTTTTTCAAAGTCTGCACCACTTTCATAATTACACCCTACAATTCCGCACATCTATTTAACATCTACCTCAAACTCTACAGTTACTTTTCCTATTTTTTTGTCTTCTAGTGCTAGTTTTATCTCATCTTTTATAGTAACTCTACTTGGATCTAGCTTTTTACTTACAAGGTATTCTTGGATAGATTTAGCTCTATTTTGTGCTAAAGTCTTAAGCTCTTCATCACTTACTTTTATAAGCCCTTTAAACTTAAGCACCATTCTTTTATAAATCTCTTCATCTTCTCCCTCAAGCTTTTTAAACTCATCTTTTGTGAACTTTTCTATATATAGCTCTTCAAGATAATCAAACTTATCATCAAAATCATTTTTCTCATCAAATAGCACTGGATAAGTCTCTTGGAACTTTGTATCATGTATCACTTTTGAATCTTGCTCTTTTATATATGCTGTTTTTACTATAAGTTTCAGGTTTGGTCTTTCGTTAAACGCTTTTAAGATATTGTCTAATGTTTCCCTTTGTGTGATATGTATATCACTTTTTCCATATACAAAATTCACGCTTGACATCTCATCACCATCAAGACCTAGAATAGCTCCCAAAAATTTAAAAGGAGATGCCACTATACCTATGATAGTATTGGTTATCACATCACCTATCACATCTCCTATATGAAACTTAGGATTGTTTATATCTCCATCTATTGGTATATCAAGATCTATATATCCTCTACCATCTTTTAAAAGTGCAATAGCAAGACCAACAGGAGCATCTATAGCATCTTTACTTTCCACTTTCTCTCCCAACTCAAGATCTTTTATCTTTATCTTATTGATAGATGAAAGCTGACCTTTTTTTATATCAAGCCCAACTGTTACACCTAGCTTACCGCTTGCTATTTTATTTCCTATAAATTTACCGCTGTATGCTGAAAGGCTTGGTACATCTATATTTTCTATAAAAAGCTCAACTGCCGTTTCTTTAAAAGGTTCAGCAGATACTGCTTTAACATCTGCTTCTACTAGTGCATACTGATCTATCACACTTTTTAGTTTTACTTTTGTTGCCTTTGTGGTATCCGAAGTGATATTGTTTAAAGTTATATCTATCTTGTCATTTACACTTTTGAACTTTTTAGGCAAGCTCTTATCTTGGAAAAGAGTCATACCATTTTTTATATTTACTGCATCTATAGCATAGATAAAACTACTTTTCGTATCTGTTTTATTATCATCTTTTTTTACTTTTTGTTTAGATGCTTTTTGCTCTACTAACAACTTAGAGAAACTTGTAGTGTTGTTGTCATTGATACTAAAATATATCTGTGGTCTTTGTAGTGTCACATCTTTTATATGAAGTTTTTCATCTTTGAAAGATATATCAGATACTTTTAGTTCTTTTAGGTCTATTATATTTTGTTTTGTTGCTGTATTTCTTACTGCTAGATCACTTAAACTTAGATCACTAGAGGTAGCGATGATAGTTTTGTTATCTTCCATCTTTATATTTATTTTTGAATCAGAGTCAAAGTAACCTTTCTTTAGATGAAGATTTATAAACTCTTTCATATAAACTTGATAAGGTGTAATATCTATACTTTTTGTTTGCAGCTCCACATCTACTTTTATAGGCTCTTGTACCAGCTTTGCATTTGTAAATATATCACCTTTTTTAGGTGTTCTTATAGATTGAGCTATAGTTATAGGTGCTTTTTTATCAGATGTAGCTTTTTTCACACAGGTTTGTATATCAGTAAACTCTAACTCACTATTTTTTGACTCATCTATAAAAGTAACATACCCAAGTCTAGATGCTATACCATCCACCTCATATGTAACTCCGCCGTTTATATTTAGATGTACTTTATCAACCGTGTTCATTATATCTTTTGTAATTACCTCATAAACCCCTTGCTTGAAGTTTACTACAGCCATATCCATATCTATATTTGAGATGATAATATCCTGCTCGCCGTTATTTAGTTCATAAGAGTAGTCAAGCTTTAAATTTAAAGGTCTAGTATCAAGTCCAAAGTTCATATCATCTGTTTTGATATAGTTAAATATTTTATTTATATTTATCTCATTTAGTGCAAGATCACCTTTTACACTAAGTGGAGATACCACAAGTTTACTATTTAGCTTCACAGAACCGCTGTCAATAGTATCTATCTCAAGAGATAGATTATTTGTATGGTTTGGTTTGATATATATATCTTTTACAGCCATACTTATAGGCTTGCTCTTTACCTTAAAAGGTGTACTCTTAGAATCATCCAAAAACTCCAAAGTGATATTTGACATCTTAAACTCATCTACAGAAAATATTACTGCACCGTTGTCATCTTGTGATTTTGTCTCTTTTACCTCTGTAGAGCTTTTACTAAGGTGGTCAAGAATATATTGAAAATTTATCTCTTTATTTTTATCTATATCTACATCAAACTTTAAGTTATCAAAAGTTAAATGCTTCAAATGGATATTGTTTTGCAGTATTTTTGCAGGGTCTATATTTAACGCCAAAGTTTCAAAATATACCAGATTTTTATTGTTTTGGTCTTTTATCATGAAGTTACTTATCTTCATATCAAAAGTATATGGGTTTAGATGTACAGAGTCTATGATCGTCTGGGCATTAAGTGTATCTTTTATGATCTTTGGAGTGTAGTGTTGAACCGTATAAGGGATGATAAAAAACCCTAAGAAACTATATACCGCAACTATCCATACTATTATCTTAGTACCTAACTTAAGCCATCTATTCATCCCAAAATCCTTCTAACCAAATATATAGTTTATTATCTCTAAATCAAAGTAAATTATAAATAAAAACAATACTGTACTTATAAGAACAACAGCCGTTACATCATAAGGCTTGCACTTATAAAGTGCTGCTATATTTACATTGTTTACGGCAAGTGGTACTAAAAGTGATACCATAAGTATAGATGCTATATCATTTGGCAGTATGGACATAGAGATCACAGCAAGCCCCACAATAGGGACAAACACAAGCTTTGAGAAACTTACAGACAAACTAAGCTTATAGTTCTGTGACTTTAAAGGTGTCTTGGCAAGATATACCCCAAAGATGATAAGCTGTAGTACTATTGTAGAGTATGCTCCCATCTCAAGTATGCTATCAAGCTGTGGATGTATAGGAAGCTCAAAATAGTTGTATACCAAAGCTAAAAGTGCAAACCAAATTATAGGTATCTTTATCATCTGTATAATAGAATCTTTAAAGCTATAAGAACTTTTTGCAAAGAAATATATACCTACAGTATAGATAAAAAAGATATTTGCTATATTTATGATACTGGTATACGGTACACTAGACTCCCCAAAAAGTGCTATACCCAAAGGTATACCAAGATTTCCAGTATTTCCTATAAGTGAGGTGGCTGTAAAGATAGACCTATCTTGTTCATCTTCGAACAATACCCTTCCAGCAATAAGTAAAACAACCAAAGATAAAGTAATAATAATAAAATATAAAAAAGGGGTATATATAAGATTGAAGTCAATGGGTGCTCGAGTAAGCCCCCAAAAAGTAAGCATAGGTTGTAAAAAGTATATAGAGATAAGGATCAAAGTTCTCTCATCTATCTCATCTTTAAATACCTTTTTTGCTATAAACCCAATAAGGATAAAAATATATATGGAAGTTACGGCTAATAGTGTCGACAAAAATACTCCTAGTATTAAAGCCGTATTTTACTATATTAACAGTTAGAGTTACTCTTAGGCTTCATAGATATACAGATGTTTGTAATGTTTTAGATCATACCAAGATGATTTGTGAGCTACCATAAGAGGTATCACCCCATCATCGTCCTTTTGTTTTTTACTTGCAACTTCTACTATAGATACATACTCTATGCTATCCACAACATCATACTCTAATAGATACTTTTCACATTCTTCTTGTGAGTGTGCCAACAACACAGCTATCACCTGATGCTCTTTTATGACCTGATATAATCTTTTTTCATTCATGCAGTAAAACCTATAAGTAAATTTGATAATAGTATTTTAGCTTTATTTAGCTTTTAGATAGAGGTGTATTTTTATTTTATTTAAGACAACTAGTTACAAATTGTAAATTATTAAAAACCAGTTATCATAAAATCAATCGCATTTATAATATCAGCTCTTTTCTCTTTTAAAGAGGTGACTTTATCCTCTAAAATACCTACTGGTATCGTTGCTAACTCTGAAGTTGACATAATATAATATTCCCCTTCTATTTTAAACTTTGGATTTAGATTTTTTATAATATCTATATCTTTTATCAAAGGTACTACGACCCTAGTATTTAAATTTCTTAAAATATCATTTTGTATATCCAAAAGATAAGGTATCTGTTGATTCGTAGTGTCATTTAAATTTTTATATACATCAAACTGAGCCACTAAAAGCACCTATGCTCTTCACCAAAGATACCATCTTCTTCTATTCTTTTATTGTAAGCTTCTATAAACTCTTTGTTTTCCTCTTCCCATCTTTTGGATTTTTCTTCTTTTATCAATTCCTCTAAAGAGGTCTCAAAAGTACTTGAAAGATTGATATTAAGCTCTTTTGCCTGTCGTAACAGATCAGAATTTATACTTAGATTTGTAGCTTTTTTCTTTGCAGTTTTATCATATACCATTGTCATACAATATCCTTTATGCGTATAGTTTATACGCATATTATATATTTTTAAT
>JAYEKV010000006.1:0-2747 GCA_034716855.1 Campylobacterota bacterium
ACTCCTTTAATTTAAATACATTTGTGTATTTCTGATAGAATTATGACATAAAAAAAAATGATTCATAACATATAATTGTATAATAAATATACAAATATTTGTGGAAAGTATATAAAAAAAGGTGACAGCCTGATACTGTCACCTTTTGATATTTTTAGAGGTCCCCTTAATACTATTCATCATCCTTAGCAAACTTCTCATAAAGGAAACTAAGTATCGCTTCTCTACACCTGGTATACTCAGGATCACTTTGAAGCTCTACTCTATTTCTAGGTCTTGGAAGGTTTACATCAAGTATCTCCCCTATAGTTGCACTAGGTCCATTTGTCATCATAATAACTCTATCACTTAATAAAACAGCTTCATCAATATCATGTGTGATAATAATAACCGTGTTTTGTGCTTTTTGCTGTATCCTCATAAGATGTTCTTGAAGATTTGCTCTTGTTAAACTATCTAATGCTCCAAAAGGTTCATCCATAAGTAATACTTTTGGTGAGATAGATAAAGCTCTTGCAATACCAACTCTTTGTTTCATACCACCACTGATCTCGTCTGGTTTTTTATCTTTTGCATGGTCTAGGTTTACCATTGATACAAACTTCTCAACTCTGTTTCGGAGTTCTTCTTTATTTAGTGCAGGCATAACTTTTTTTACAGCCATCTCAATATTTTGATAAACTGTAAGCCAAGGTAGTAATGAATGATTTTGAAATACAACTGCTCTATCAGGTCCCGGTCCTTTTACCTCTTTGTTTTCTAAGATAATAGCACCTTCAGTTTGAGCATCTAGTCCACTTATCATATTAAGTAGCGTTGATTTACCACAACCACTATGTCCAATAATAGAGATAATCTCATTTTTCTTTATCTCAAGATCCACATCTACAACTGCAACATAGTCATCTTTTCCAGGGATTGGAAATCTTTTCTCAATCTGTTCTAAACTTAAAAACTTTTTACTCATTACGCTCTACCTTTTGTTCTATAATCAAAGAAATCTGCAATCTTACCCATAATCAGATCTAACATAAATCCAACTAAACCAACTATTATAATACCTATGATGATGTTTGCATATGCAAGATTATTGTACTCATCCCATATCCAGAATCCTATACCAATACCACCTGTTAACATCTCTGCTGCAACAATAACAAGCCAAGCGATACCTAAAGATAGTCTCATCCCTGTAAATATAAACGGAATAGCAACCGGTAAAATGATCTGTATAACTTTCTCTAAAGGTGTAAACCTTAAAACTTTTGCCACATTCATATAGTCTTCATTTACACTTCGTACACCCAAAGCAGTATTAATGATAATAGGCCAAATAGAGGTTATAAATATAGTTGATATAGCTGTCATAGTTATATCTTGAAAGATAAACAGTAGTAATGGAAGCCAAGCAAGTGGAGATACGGGCTTAAATATCTGTATATAAGGATCTAGTGCATATTGGAAGTTTTTTGACATACCGATCATAAGTCCAACAGGAACTCCCACTATTATAGCAAGTGCAAATCCACCAAATACTCTTTTTAGTGATTCTAAAATCTGCCAAGCAAGACCCATATCATCTTGATTTTCAATATAAAAAGGATCTGCTAAAACACCCTCAACATCATCACCCTCTGCATTTACACCACCAAAAGCTGCCACATATGTATCACTAGGTGTTGGAAAATCTTCCACAACTGAAGCAATACCATTCCAAATTTGAATAATCACAACTAACACTATAAGTGGTAGAAAGATTTTTTTTAATGTTTCTTTATTCATTTTTTTTCCTTAAAATTTCATTTTTATTGAAATACTATTGTGATTATACAGTATAAAATATGGTTGAGAATCAATAAAGTGTATGTTTAGTATACATGATATTCTTAATATTACATTAAACTATTGTGATATATTTGACTTGATTCTATTTCTACCATTCTTTTTTGCTTCGTAAAGTAACTGGTCGGTATCTTTGTATATTGTGCTTATATTTAACTCATCTGTATCACATAAATATAATCCTATAGATACTGTTAGGTGTTGTGAAGCACTATTTTTCTTATGTTGAATTTTATTATCTTCTATTGAGATTCTTGTTTTGTTTGCTATATCAATTGCATCTTTATCATTGTTTACAAAATACAACATTGCAAACTCTTCTCCACCTAATCTAAATGCCAAATCATTCTCTCTTTGTATTGAATTATTTAAAGTTTTTGCAACTTTTTTAAGTGCTATATCACCTTCTTGATGACCGTAAGTATCATTAAAAAGCTTGAAGTGATCTACATCTATCATACAAAATGCAAGTTTTTTATCTGTTCTTTTAGATAATGCCAGATTGGAGGTAAACATTTTATCAAAATATCTTCTGTTGTATAGTGATGTAAGAGGATCGGTTATAGATATTTTTTCAAGTAATTTTCTATTAGATATATCTTGCCGTATAGAGGTATAACCGATAATATCACCATAAAAACCAAAAAGTGGTGTTATTTTTGCTTTCACCCAATATGTTGAACCATCTTTTTTCAGATTTGGTAATTCACCTTGCCAAACATCCCCTTTCTTTATAGTTTGCCACATATCCTTATATACAGAATCATCAACAGATGGATGTTTTAATATATTATGAGACTTCCCAATTAATTCTAATTTTGTATAACCAGATACATTACAAAATGCATCACTTGCAAAATTTATGATTCCATCTTTGTTTGTTGTTGATGTTATTATATATTTAT
>JAYEKV010000007.1:0-2720 GCA_034716855.1 Campylobacterota bacterium
GTGAGTTTGACAACGATAAGCTACTAGAAGATATCAATAAAACTCTTCCTGATAACTCTTTGGTAAAATTAACAAAAAAAGAGAAAAAAGATATAGTTATCCTTGCAACAAAAGAGATGCACTGTTTGGGTGATCTTTTGATAAAACATGAAGCGGGTGAGCTTGATGCAAATATCACAGCGGTAGTATCAAATCATAACTCTTTACAAAAATTGGTAGAGAAGTTTGAAATACCTTTTGAGTATGTGTCTCACGAGAATTTAACAAGAGAAGACCACGAAGAACTTATTATAAAAGCTATCAAAAAATATGACCATGAGCTTATAGTACTTGCTAAATATATGAGAATACTTACACCAGAATTTGTAAAAACATTCCCAATGCAGGTATTAAATATCCACCACTCTTTCTTACCAGCATTTATAGGAGCAAATCCATACAAACAAGCACACCAAAGAGGTGTAAAGATCATAGGTGCTACTTCTCACTGGGTTACAGATGATCTAGATGAAGGTCCAATCATCGCTCAAGATATCACAAGAGTAGATCACTCATACACTTGGCAGGATATGAGAGATGCAGGAAGAAATGTAGAAAAAGTTGTACTTTCAAATGCTTTAGACTTAGTGCTTAAAGATAAAGTGTTTGTATATGGAAACAAAACGGTAATTTTATAATCATAAAAATTTGTGATATAATAATATATAAAAAATAAAGTAGAGAATAATGATAGAACGAATCCATATAGAAAATTTCAAATCAATCTATGACTTAGATATAAATTTAGGCAGAGTCAATCTTTTTATTGGTGAAAATGGAAGTGGAAAAAGTAATTTGCTTGAAGCTTTAGTTTTTGTTTCTGCTAATCAATCAAATAAATTAGATAATGAATTTCTATCTTCAAGAGGACTTAGAGTTACTAATCCAATTTTAATGAGAAGTGCTTTTTTTGAAAAAGATAAGTATGCTAATATTATAATATCTTTACAGTTTGATGATAATGAAGAATTAAATTATGAATTTTCTAATGATAATTTAGTTTATTCTAAATGGGAAGAAGTTGAAGAGTTAACTGAGACAATTGAATTAAAAGACAATACAATTGAAAGACTAGAGAATTTAAAAAAAGAAATGAAATTAGGAACTGTTTCTAAAGCATTAGAGTATTTAATTAGTAATATAAGTGGTGTACATATAGAAAATTTTATAATATATTCACCTGAAAATACAGCACTAAGAACATTTGAAAAAGAGGGACAAATTCAACCTTTAGGAATAAATGGAGAAGGACTTTTAAAACTTTTAAAAGTTGTAAATAATTATGAAGATAAAAGCTATATAAATACTATTATATCTTCACTTCAACTATTTGATTGGTTTGAAGATATTCATATACCTGATGGTTTATCTTATGGTGAAGATAAAGTTGTTATAAAAGATAAATATTTATATCAAGAGATAGACCAAAGAAGTACAAATGAGGGATTTTTATTTATATTGTTTTATATTACACTAATAGTAGCTAAAGAAACACCAAAGGCTTTTGCTATAGATAATATTGACGCTTCACTTAATCCTAAACTATGTACAAAGTTAATGCTTATTATAAATGATTTAGCTAAGAAGTATGAGAAACAAGTATTTTTAACGACCCATAATCCAGCTGTATTAGATGGAATTGATTTAAACGAAGAAGAACAAAAATTATTTGTCGTATCTCGTAATAAGTCAGGTCACACAAGAATGAAAAATATAACAGTTGAAAATAAGCCAAAGTCATCAAATGATGAGCCTTTAAAACTTTCAGAAGCATTTTTGCGTGGATATTTAGGTGGATTACCTAAAGGTTTTTAGATGGCAAAGTTTGGATTGGCTTGTGAAGGAATAACTGACCATATTGTTATAGAAAATATACTGTGTGGTTTTTATAAAGACTATGATGATTTAGATGAAGATATACAAGCTTTTCAACCTGCATATGATGAGACAACCAAAAAGCAAAAAGAAGATCAACATGGTGGATGGGAGATACTTTTGGAGTATCTTTCTGAAAAAAGATTTAGAGATGATGTTTTAAATAGTGAATATGTTATTGTTCAAATAGATACAGATATTTCTGATCATACAAACTTTGGAGTTCAAAAAGATACATCTTGTATTGAAACATTTATAAATAATATTTCAACTAGATTGATAGAAAGTATAGATGATAAAATTAGTTTTTATGAAGAGAATAAAGAAAAAATAATCTTTGCTATATCTGTGCACTCATTAGAATGTTGGTTATTGACAATATATAAAAAAGATGAGATAAACAATTGTTTTAAAAGATTACAAAGAGAAGATCAAAAACTAGAAGTGATAAAGAATTATAAAAGTTATGAGAAATTAAGTAAACCTTTTGTAAAAAACAAGGATTTAGTTAAGTATATTTCTAAAAATAAAAGCTTAGAAGTTTTTACAAACTCTTTACCAATAATATAAAAATCAATAAAGGAATTAAATGTTCAACATAGTTTTACTAGAACCCAGAATCCCACAAAACACAGGTACAATAGGAAGACTTGCTTTTGCTACAAATTGTGCCTTGCATCTTATAAAGCCATACGGTTTTGAGATAACTGAAAAAGCTTTAAGAAGGGCAGGGCTTGATTATTGGTCTGATCTTGAACTGTATGAGTATGAAAACATTGAAGAGTTTTGGGAAAAGAACTCAAATG
>JAYEKV010000008.1:0-11709 GCA_034716855.1 Campylobacterota bacterium
ATCTTCCAAGGTTAAGTTTTGAACATACAAAAAGTTCTGCTTTTAAGATAAAAACACAGCCTAATGCTTATTGTTTATCGACTATAGAATCTACCCTTTGTATTTTAGAACTTTTAAATAAACATAATATTGAAAATACAAAAAATGAACAACTTGAATCCTTTTTAAAACCTTTCGATAAAATGATCCAATATCAGATCAATAGAGCAGTAAAAGAAAACGGTGGTAAAGTTAGATATAAAAAGCCTTACAAAAATGAGATATTTAATCTTGTATTATAAAAAATAAATATAAAAACCGTTATACTTAAAAGAAAAAAATAGGATTTATTAGAAAAAATAATAATATGAAAGCAAAACTAAAAACCCTTCTTATCAAAACTAAGAAATCAGTTTTCGGTCATCAAATTGGAAATAACAGTTCCAAGTTTAAAGGTGACGGTTATGATTTTGTAGAGCTTAGAGAGTATGAAGACGGTGAGGATATACGAAAAATAGACTGGGTGATATCTGCAAAGTTACAGACACCTTATGTAAAGGTTTTTCATACCCAAAGACAGTTAAATATATCTATAGTTCCTATACTTAACGGTAGTGTTCATTTTGGTACAAGTAGACTTAAGCAGGAAGTTATAACTGAAATTTGTGCTGCACTTGGCTATGGTGCAGTTGCAAACGGTGATAATTTTGAAAGCTTTATTGCAAATGACGGTGTTGAGTTGGTTACAAAAAAAAGTAAGAGTTTGTATCATATTGATAAGATGTGTCAGCAGATCTATTCATATGATGCAGTTTCAAAAAAAGAGTCATATAGCATTATAAGTTCAGAGCTTTTCAAATCTATCAAGTCAAAATCTATTATTTTTTTAATCGGTGATTTTTTTAATGTATCAGATTTAAACCTTAATTTATTATCAAAAAAACATGAGGTTGTTGCACTAATTGTAAGAGATTATTTTGAAGAGCATCCAAAAGCTTTAGGAAATGTAAACTTCACAGACCCTGTAAGTGGTAAAGTATTTGAAGGTAATTTGAATAGTACTCTTGTATCTTCTTATGAAAAAAAAGTAAAACAAAATGATATGGAACTTTATAACAAACTAAATAAATCAGGCGTAGAATTTACGAAAATATACACAAATGATAATGTAACAGCTAAGCTGATGAAATTGTTTGGAGGATAAGATGGAGCAAAAAAACTATAATCGAATAATCATATTAGTTTTAACAGTATTGAGTGCTATAACATTTTTAATATCAAAAAACATTAGTGAAAATAAAATTGAACAATTGAAATGTGAATATTATAGCAATTACAGTGATAATGTAAAAAAAGAGATCAATACACTTATTCAAAGTAAAAAAGATTCAACTATGTCTTTAGCTATGGCATTGTCAAAAGATAATAATTTTATTGTAGATGCTTTTAGAGGCAATGAGACTAAAAAACTTGATCTAAAAAAATTCTCTAAAGATTTAAGAACACATACAAAATTTAAGAATGTATGGTTTCAGCTTATTGATAATAATGGTATAAGCAGATACAGAAGCTGGGTTGATAAGACAGATGATGATATATCTAAAGTTAGAATGGATGTAAAAAGAATGCTTAAAGAACCAAAGATACAATCTACAATAAGTGTAGGCTTGTATGATATGACATTTAAAGCTATGATACCTATATATGATAATAAAAAATTTATAGGTATCTTGGAAGTTATAACACATTTTAACTCTATTGCAAGAAAATTGGCTGTTAACGGTGTAGAGGCTGTAGTCTTAGTAGATAAAGTATATAAAGATCAGTTAAAATATCCTTTTACAAAAATATTTATAGGCGATTATTATGTGGAAAATCTTAATGCACCTGCTGAATATTTACAGTATTTGGAAAGAAAAGATATAAAAAGTTTTATCAATGATCAAGAAAAATACACTATTGATGAGGAGCTTAATACCGTTAATGTAAATAGTATCATTAAAGATATAAATGGTAACAACATGGGATATATTGTATTATTTAAAGATATAGATAGTTTTGAACAAAAAGAATTCAATAAGATAAAACAAAATATTGTTTTTTATATGATAGTTGTTATTTTACTTATATCTGTATTTGGTTATTTCGTATCTAGTAGAAGGTATCATGTTTTGACAAAGAAAAATTTAGAAGAGGAGAAAAAAAATAACCTTAAGATATCTTATATCCTTAATACTCAGCCTTATATTATAACAATACGAAATGAGAACTCTTTAAAGGAAGTAAACAGTGCTTTTTTCAAGTTCTTTGATAAATATAATTCTTTAGAGGATTTCAAAAAAGATCATCAATCAATATGCGACTTTTTTATAGATCCTAAGAATGGAGATGAGAAGTATTTATTCAATGATGAGCAGTGGCTTCAAAAGGTTTTAAGCAGTCCTTCCAACACATATAAGGCAGCTATGGAAAAAGACGGTTCGCAAAGACATTTTATAATAAATGCTACACAAGCAGATAAAGTAAAGCTTGGTGAGACATTTATCGTTGTTACATATATAGATATAACAGATCTGAAAAATCAAGAAAAATTAATGTACGAACAGTCAAAACTTATCTCTATGGGCGAGATGATAGTTAATATTGCACATCATTGGAGACAGCCACTATCTGTAATATCAACATCAGCATCAGGTATGAAACTTAAAAAAGAGTACGGTATGCTAGAAGATGATGAGTTTAACGATAATTGCGATATTATCGATGGGAATGCACAGAAACTTTCTAAAACGATTACTGATTTTAGTAAATTGATATTAAAGGATACTGAAAAAATAGATTTTGAATTAGATGAGATCATAGAGGGTGTTTTTGAACTCATAGAAACTTCTATTGAAAGTGATCACATTATTTTGGTGAAAAATATACAAGAGGGTATAAAAATAAACGGAAGTCCTTCTGAACTTATTCAATCTATTGTAAATATTTATAGTAATGCAAATGATGTACTCTTGGGAATTGATGAAGATGAAAGATTATTCTTTGTAGATATTAAAAGCTTTGAAGGTAAAGTAGAGATAAAATTGACAGACAATGCAGGAGGTATTCCGGATGAGGTACTTCCTAAAATATTTGAACCTTACTTTACTACAAAGCATCAATCACAAGGTACGGGTATGGGCTTGAATGCAGTATATAATTCAATTCAGTTTATGAATGGAACTATCAAAGCCGTAAATACAAAATACGAATACAACAATAAAGAGTATAAAGGAGCCTCATTTATAATAGAATTACCTTTTGTTAAATAATTTAAAAAAGATAATAAATAATCAAAATAATTTATTATTTTAATATAATAATAAGTATAATGATAAATAGCATTAGCATAGCAAAAAAAGGAGTCTACAATATATGAAAAATATTTCTATTAAACTTAAGCTAAATATTATTATATTAGCTGTTGTTGCCATTATAAGTACAATTTTGGGTGTACAGTCTATAATGACTATACAGAGTGTTTCAGAACAAAATATTGAAAAATATAAAGAAGAAGCTTACAAAGTTAAACAATCTGAATTGGAAAATTATGTTTCAGTTGCAATGAAAACAGTTGAATCATACCATAACAGAACAAAACCCGAAAGGATCAAAGCTGAAGTTTCTACTGAACTTAAAGGTCAAGTAGAACAAATATTTTCTATTATTGAATACCAATATAAAAAATACAACGGTAAAATTTCTCAAGATAGATTAAAGCAAAGAATAAAAGATATTGTAAGTTCAACAAGATACGGTAAAAGTGGATACTTTTGGATAAATGATATGAAAGCTGTTATCATAGATCATCCGATCAAGCCTCAACTAAACGGTAAAAACCTATATAACTTTAAAGATAAAGGTGGAACTCAACTGTTTAAAGAGTTTGTAGATGTATGTAAAGCAAAAAATGAAGGTTTTGTTGATTATGTATGGCCAAAACCGGGATTTGAAAAGCCACAGCCAAAAGTCTCTTTTGTTAAAACTTTCAAGCCGTTTGGCTGGGTAATAGGAACAGGGGCATATATAGATGATGTGTCAGAGTCTTTAAAGAAAGAAGCTATAAATGCCATATCTACTATGAGATACGGTAAAAGTGGATATTTTTGGATAAATGACACAACTCCTAAAATGATCATGCACCCTATCAAACCTTCTTTAAATGGGAAAGATCTATCAGGTGTTAAAGATCCAAATGGAGTATATCTGTTTAATGATATGGTAAAAGTATCCAATGAAAAAGGTGGAGGTCTGGTAAAATACTCATGGCCAAAGCCAGGTAAAGATAAACCACAGCTAAAATTTTCATATGTTAAGAAGTTTGATAAATGGAATTGGATCGTAGGGACAGGTGCTTATGTAGATGATATTGAAGATAAAATAGTATTGATGGAGCAGGAAACAAAGGATAGGATAACTTCGACTATTATCACATTCTTTATTTCATCTCTAGTGATTACTATTATACTTATGATTTTAGTTACATTTATTATCAACTCTACTATTATTAAACCTCTTGAAAAATTTGAACACGGTATCAACTCTTTCTTTAGATATATTAATAAAGAAACCAACAATGTTGAACATCTGGATGATTCAAACAATGATGAACTTGGACAAATGGCTAAAGTTGTAAATAAAAATATAAGTCAAGCAAAGAAGAATCTGGATGAAGATAGAAGAATTATAGATGAGACTATCTCTGTATTATCTGAATTTGAAAAAGGAGATCTTTCTCAAAGAGTTAATATAAGCACCTCTAACCAGTCGTTGCAGATGTTGATCAGTCTTATCAATCAAATGGGTGGTAATATACAAAATAATATTGAAAATATATTATCAATACTTGAAAAATATACGCATTATGACTATAGAGATAAAGTATCTACAGATGGGATAAAAGATCATCTTTTACAATTAGCTAATGGTGTTAACTCTTTATCAGACGCAACTACACATATGCTTATGGATAATAAACAAAATGGTCTTACATTACAAAATAGTTCATCAATTCTTTTAGAAAATGTTGATCATCTAAATAAAAACGCAAATAATGCAGCAGCAGCCTTAGAAGAAACAGCAGCAGCACTTGAAGAGGTTACTAGTAATATTTCAAATAATACTCAAAATATTACAGAGATGGCAAATCATGCCAATGAGGTAACTACTTCTGTAAATAAAGGTGAGAAGCTTGCTAGTAAAACTACAACGGCTATGGATGAAATCAATAATGAAGTAACTGCCATAAGTGAAGCTATTACGGTAATTGATCAAATAGCATTCCAAACAAATATTTTATCTTTAAATGCTGCAGTTGAAGCAGCAACAGCAGGTGAAGCAGGTAAAGGTTTCGCAGTTGTTGCACAAGAGGTTAGAAACTTAGCATCAAGATCAGCAGAAGCAGCAAATGAGATAAAGAACTTAGTTGAAAATGCTACAACAAAAGCAAATAACGGTAAGCAAATAGCTGATGAGATGATCGATGGGTATCACCATCTAAATAACAGTATCTCAAATACTCTTGAGTTGATAAAAGATGTAGAAAATGCCTCTAAAGAACAATTGGCAGGTATAGAACAGATCAACAGTGCCGTAAATCAACTAGATAAACAAACTCAAGAAAATGCTTCTATCGCTTCACAAACAAATGAAGTAGCAGTTCAAACTGATACAATAGCTAATATGGTTGTATCATCTGCAAATGAAAAAGAGTTTAATGGTAAAGATAATGTTAAATCAAAAGTATTAAACAGTAAATCGGCAGTAAAAACTGTAAATAAACCTAAGATAAATAATAAACAAGAAAGTAAAAAAGCAAATACAACAATAACTCCAATCACTTCTAGTAGTTCTGATGATGAGTGGGCAAGTTTCTAAAACTTGCTTTTTATCTTTGACTATCCCTTAAATAAGGGATGGTTGAAGTATTTTATTATAAATTCTCTAATTTATTTTTCAATATTATCTTCCCTGCTTCTACTCCAGGCTGATCGTAAGTATCTATTTGAACAAAGCTTCCAACTATAGATGTAAGAAGTTCGTATGAATACATTAGTTTTGCTATGTTTAATTCATCTTGGTGATTTAGTGATATTGTGTCATACGGTATATCTTTTAGATCGTCTATCGCATTTATAGTTGAGTCTGCCTGCATATTTATCAGGTCTTTAAATTTTATGTTATTTAGATAGTCTAGTTCTTCCAAATAAGGTATAGATATATCCGGAATAGTAAGCTCGTCCTTAAAGTCTTCTATTTTTATAAAGGTAACTGTTTTGTCTCTTTTCCCTTCCATAATTAGTTGTAAAAAAGAGTGTTGGTCAACAGGTCCTATTAATCCAATTGGAGTAAATGATTGTTTTGTTCCGTTTATATTGATCTTTCCTAAAGATTCACCCCATAGTTGAACATACCATTTGTTGAAACCGTCTAGAAGTGAAGAGTATGAAAATACTATATTGATATTAAATCTGTTTTTATTTTCTACTATAAATCTTGCTTTTTCCATAATAGTATCATAGTAGTTTGCTTTTGTAAAAAAACTGTTATTTACCTCTTTACATCCTTCAAGAAGTCTATCTATATTCAGACCCATTATAGCTAACGGCACAAGACCAACAGAAGAAAACACTGAGAATCTTCCACCTACATCTTTTGGTATAGGAAATGTTCTTATATCTTTATTTTTAGCAAAAGAGTTTAGTTTGCTGTCAGATTCAGTGATACATACAGTATTTGAAGAGTTTATTTCTACTTTTGAGTGTAGATACTTTAAAATAGAGATGGTTTCTATGGTGGTACCTGATTTGGATATGACTATAAAAAGTGCATCATTCAGGTCTATTTTATTTATTCGTCTATGAAGGTCTATAGGGTCAGTTGATTCCAAGAAGTGTAGCTTTTTATCATTCTCTTTGTTTCTTAAAAACTCATGGATAGCATAAGTACCTAAACTGCTCCCTCCAATACCGACAACTACAATATCTTTTTGTTGTACGCTTTTAGCAAACTCATTTATCTCTTTAGTATCTGTAAAGGGTAAGTTATAATACCCTATGTAGTTCTTTTCTTCAATAATTTTATCAAATATTTCGTTGTTTGATTTTATTTGATAGAAGTTCTTGTTATACTTCATATTTACTCTTTGCTTTTTCCATAAAAATAGTTAGTAGCTTCAACAAAACCATCTATACTACCGCAATCAAATCTATCACCTTTAAATTTATATGCCAATACTTTACCTTGTTTTGCTTGTGTCAGCAATGCATCAGTGATCTGTATCTCTCCACCTTTCCCCGGCTTTGTTTCTCTTATAATATCAAAAATATCAGGTGTAAGGATATATCTTCCTATGATAGCCATATTTGACGGAGCATCTTTAGGGTCAGGTTTTTCTACCATATCTTCTACTTGGAAAAGTTGATTGTCTGCATACTTTTCATCTGTTATTGCACTGCCTGCTATTACACCGTATTTATTTGTTTGATCTTTTGGTACTTCCTCTATAGCTACTATACTACAGTTTGGATATTGGTTATATACCTCTATCATCTGTTTTAGAACTCCACCCTCATCACATGTGTTATCACACAAATCATCAGCAAGTACCACTGCAAAAGCTTCATTTCCTATTAGTGTTTCACCACTAAGGATTGCATGACCTAAGCCTTTCATATGGATTTGTCTTGTGTAAGAAAAAGTACATTTTTCTATCACGGCTCTTATCTCTGTAAGATAGTGTTCTTTTGATGTATTCTTGATCTGGTGTTCCAACTCATAAGATATATCAAAATGATCTTCAATAGCTCTTTTCCCTCTACCTGTAACTATAGCCATTGTATTTAATCCTGCTTCTATCGCTTCTTCTACACCATATTGAATAAGTGGTTTAGTAAGAACCGGAAGCATCTCTTTTGGTGTTGCTTTTGTTGCGGGTAAAAATCTTGTTCCATAACCTGCAGCTGGGAATAGGCATTTTTTTATCATATTATAATTTCCTTATATTTTTCAATTAAACATTTATTATTTTTAATGTTTTTATTCTATCTTTTTTTTACTTTTGAGGTTATTAATATTATTCTATTTTGAAGTATGATATTTTTATGTTAGTGCTAAGTGTTTATCAAAAACTATATTTTAAACTAGCAAATAGCCTATCGTTGTCTTTTATCATCTCAAAGTTTTGTTTATCTCCACCTTGATAATCAACTATTCCAAATGAAGTTTGAAGTGAGTCATCTATATCATAATCAAACCAAACCCTTATAAGTCCGCCATCTTCAAGCTCTTTACCGTAAAAATTAGCAAGTGCAGTAAAATCTAAAGTTTGGTTTAGATAGCTTTGTGTAAATCTTAGAGCATATTGGATATTTTCGTCTTTATTTGCAACTTCCAGGGAGATACTCCCATCACTTATACCATTGTACTCAAAACCTACTAAAGCATCAGTTTTTTTATCAACCGATGAACTATCATAGTTATCAAAATGTGCTATCTCTGTTTTAAGTAAAAAGCTATCTATCACTTTGTTGTAAGCAAATCCTGCCATATTTGATCTATATGTTGTATTGTCTACATATTTATTGCTGTAGTATAGTGCTATATCTTGTCCATTTAGTTCTGCTTTTGCACTTAAGGCAAAGCCTGTATTTTTTATAGAGTTTGTTGGTTCATCTACACTTAGGCTATTTGCCATAACTTGGTTTGAAGGGGCAAAATCACTTCCATATTGTGGTAAGTTAGAGTATCTATTTTCATGCAAAAGTATGCCGCTAAAAGACCATTTGTCATAAAAGTGATCTATCTTTGTCATAGTTGTACCTAAACGAAGATCCTCTATATCAACCATCCCTGGAGTTGTATTGTTTAGGGGGTTTAGTATGTCTGTTACTCTTATATTGTCAGACTTACCCCATACAACAATTTGCCGTCCTATTGTTATGTCTGTATTATTAGATAGTTCACCTTGGATATACAGCTCATTTATATCTATATCTTGGTCATACTCTTTTGGAGTTGTTTTATAGTTATCATCTCTTAGATCATATATAAAATCTTTATGCAGTTTAAGTGTTGATTTTAATTTGTAGTTATCATCTATATTGTATTTATACTCAATATCTGATGATATTTTAGCACTAGAGATCCCTCTAAAGTCATTATTAGTATTGTTTACAGGCTGATGGTGCTTATAATTATAACTAGTAGAGAAAGTAACCGAGCCTTTAAAAGAATGGTCACTTTTTTTTACAGAAGTTGTTTGAACTATCTCTATAGTTTCATCATCAAACCCATCCTCTTCAAATTCATCATCGAAGCCATCATCAGCACATAAACTACCAACAACAAATACACCAATAACCAATAACCTATTAAACATCCTATAGCCCCTTCTCAATAGTTCTAGTAGTAAACATATCCTCTTTTAGGTCTTGATTCATTTTTATATTACTTTGTATCAATATAGTTTTATGCAGTGTTCTTTTTTTCTGTTTTGTTATCATAGTGGTTATAGCAGCTACATCTATACCCTCTACTTTTACTACTTTTTTTACATCCATATATTTCATTCTACTTGCTTTTTTTAGGTAATATTTTGCACGAGTCACCATATAGTTATCTTGTCTTACATAAGCTATAGATTTTAAATATCCAGTTTCATCTATGATCTCTTGTGTTTTTGGAGTAACCTCTATAAGCCATACTTTCTCCTCACCGCTTTTTCTTTTTACAATAGATTCTTTTACTATTTTGAAAGTATAGTCATCAAGATTTGGCTCTGTCATATCATGATAAGTAAAGTCACTCCCCATAAAAGAGCTGTCCTTATCGCTAGCTGGTATCCTTTTTGTTTTATTTAAAGCTGGTAGATAAAGCCACTGATCATCATCTTTCTCATCACTTTTATAATCATAAGTTAAAAATGCAGTATCTTTTACATCACTAGGAGATAAGAAAAATATCATCTTCTTCTCATCTTCACCCACATCTTTTGCATAAGTTTTCATATCTCTAACTCTTTTATGCCCCTTCTTATCAATAAGTTGCATTTGCATAGTTGTGATGATATTATCCCCATCATCCCTTGCTTGAACCTTTTCCATAATATCTCTTGCACTTTGAGCTAACAGTAAACTAGCACTTAATCCTAGTGTTAATAGTATCTTTTTCATATGATTTTACCTTTTTAGTATATGGTTGTAATAGTATAGTATATTTATTAATATAGTGTTAATAGTTGTTAGTGTTTGAGGATATTGAGATATGCTGATTATTATTAAAAAAATTTAAATAAAATTACCAATTCAAATTTAATTTAACTTAAGTCATTTTTTATTTGATTTATTGTTTTTAATAAAGGTTCTAGTTTTGTATCACATACATTATATATTTCATCTGCATCAAGATCAAAATAGTGATGAGATATAATATCCCTCATACCTTTAGCACCTTTCCAATCAACCTGAGAATATTTTTTTAGTAATTCTTTATTGGTTATCTTATCGATGTTTTTTAAACTTTCGCCTATAGCGATTAACTGCATACAAATACTATCTAGTTTTTCCATACCCTGTGGTGTATCGGTAAGGTAGCTAATATCATCAACAACCTCAAACCGTTGTAATGTAGTTTTAATTGCATTTTCAATTTGAAATAATATCTCTATTACTAAAGACTTATCATACATAGATAGCTTCTTTTTCTATTCTATTTTTTAAAAAAGGATTCATTTTATCTCTAATTCTCACTAAATCAATATGGCTAGACATCAATTTTTCTAATTCATCTTTAATATGAACCATTGTAAACATGTCAGCAGTTTTTGTTTTTATACAAATATCGATATCACTACTAGTCTTTACTTCACCTCTAGCAACTGAACCAAACAACCCTATGGCTTCAATACCATACTTGTCTTTATTGTTATTTTTAAATGATTCTAATAAGCTTATAACTAATTCTTTTTCCATTTTAAGATTCTTTTAATAGTTTTATTATTATAACATAACTCTAATCAAATGCAACTATGTTAAATTTTTATCTTTTATAGTGTAGAAATTGTTATATCCAACCCCATAAAAAAAGGCAAGGTAAAAACCCTTGCCTCTAATTCTCATAAAAGTAGCTAAACTACTTCACATCTCTCCTGTTTTTTATTATCACTTTCATAATAGCAGGTACCAAGAAGAAGTCTGCCAGCACTGCTATGATGATTGCAATTCCTGTAAGTAATCCAAAGTTAAATATATTTGACATAGATGCGCCCATAAACACAAAGAAACCAAATGATAAAACGATAGTAGTTACTACCATTGCACGACCTGTTGTAAGAAGTGTCTGTCTTACCGCTTTATCTATATCATTGTATAGCAGTTCATATTTTCTAAAGTTGTGCATAAAGTGTACTGTATCATCTACTGCAAGTCCTATGGCTATAGCACCTATTAGCATTGTAAACATATCAAGTGGCATGTCAAATATCACCATAATTGTGGTCATAATTAGAATAGGTGAGATATTTGGTATCATAGATATTAGACCTATTTTTATATTTCCTATTAGTATAAGCATCATTATTGTTATAAGTACTATTGCCAAGGCATAACTTACGGCACTACTTTGCATAGCGGCTTCCATTATTCTTGAGAGCATATTTGATATACCTGTTACTGTTACTTCTACATTATCTTT
>JAYEKV010000009.1:0-2713 GCA_034716855.1 Campylobacterota bacterium
TATCCCAAACTCATACTAAATATAGGTAGAAGCATAGCAACTACTATAAAACCTATAATAGACCCAACTATAAGCATAAACATAGGCTCTAAAAGTGTCAAAAAGATACCTATTTTGTCTTTGTTTTGTGCAGTGTAAAGCTGAGCTAGATTTTGTAGTATCTTACTTAATTCACTTGTCTCTTCACCAATTGCCACAGCTTGTATAAAGGCTATATCTATTTTATATATCTCACTAGTATCAAGTATCTTTGATAGCTTTTCACCCTCCACTACTTTATCGCTGGCAGTGCTGAAAAGTTTTTTTATGACACTGTTTTTTAAGATATTGCTTCCTAGTTTAAAAGACTGTACTACGGGAACTCCTGATTTGATAAGTATAGAGTTCATATATGCAAAACGGCTAAGCTCACCTATCTCTATGAGTCTTCCAATAAAGGGTATCTTTAAAAGTATAGTGTCTACTTTATATTTAAAAGTGGGATATTTTTTCATAGAAAAAGTAAACAGTGATATCAGCATCACAAAAGATACTAAAATAAAAGCATAATAGTTATTTACAAAGTCTCCACTACTTACAACAAACTGGGTTATCCCAGGCAGTGCCTGATCTGTTTGATCAAAAATAGCTGTTATCTTTGGTACTATGAAACTTAACATAAATCCAACCATCAAGAAAGATACTATGATGATAAATGAAGGATAAGCCATAGCTGAACTTACTTGTTTGTTTAGATTATCCTGCTCTTTTAGATAATCAGCAAGCTCTTCTAAAATAGACTCCAAGATACCGCCGTCTTCACTTATCTTGATAGATTGCAGATAAAATTCAGGTAACTCCACAATCTTTTGCATCTCCAAAGAGGTATAAAGATTTTTACCCTCATCAAGGTGTGTGATCACAGAAACAAAAAATGGATTTAGGACTTTATCTTTTTTGTATCTTTCATTGATAAGTTTCATAGCATTTAGTAAAGAGATACCAGCGTGTAGATAGATACCAAGGTCACGGCTTATAGTTGACAAGACGAGAGGTTTTAGTTTTGTTCTTCTTTTTAGTGAAAAGTTTCCAATTAGAAAGTTTGTTTCCTCTTGGATATTATTTAAAAAAATATTTTTATATTTTATTTGAGCTTTTGCACTTTTTAATGAGTCGGCTTCTATCTTGCCATTTACTTTTTTTCCTGATTTATCATATCCGCTATATTTAAAAAGCATCCCTAACCTTTTGCATAGTTTTATCAAAATACTCATCCACATCATTGATATATTTGAGTGTGGACGGTCGTTTTTGTATATCGTTTAAAATATATACCATCTCTTCTGTTTGAACGATATATTCACTACATTTATTATTTTTATTACAACTGTACTGAAAAACTATATCATATCTTTGTAACTGTTCAAGCTCCAGATATGGGAACTCTATTTTTTTTAATTCTTTTGAGTACTCATAAACTTCAGGCTTGGATGTCAATAGTGAGGTGATAATATCACCCGTCATATTATCATCCACAAAGACCATACAGCTAAGATCTTCATCTATACATTTTATAGTAATATTCTCAATAAAATCATAAGCTAAAAGCTTCTCTTTTAAATTTAAAAAAGTTATATCATCTTTTTTTGTATTTGAATTATTATCAAAGGATGTGATCACAAAATAATACACCAAAGAGATCAAGATAACAGAGATGATGATCTCAAACAGTGTAAATGCTTTTCGTGACACAGTTTAGATTATTTTTGTTTTTGACAATCTTTGAAATAATATATATCATCATTGCCACCCTCTTGTTTATTGGCACCAAATGAGATAATCTCAAAGCCGTCCTCTTCTGCTGTATATATATAGTTGCTTCCCCAGCTGTCAAGAGGAAGTTTGTTGTCTTCAAAGTACTTCTTATCTGCTAAAAGTTTTAGTCCCTCTTCAGTAGTTGGATAAACTGAGTTATCTATTTTATACATTTTTAAAGCTTGTGAGATACTTTTCATCTGTACACAAACTATCTTCTCTTTTGCATCTTCACTTTTCCCAGTCAAACTAGGAAGTACAAAAGAAGCAAGTAATCCAAGGATAATAATAACAACCATAAGCTCCATCAATGAGAAAGCTTTTTTATTTACCCTTTTTTCTTTTTTTATCATATTTCATATACCTTTAATGGAATTAATTTAAGTTGAGATTTTAACTTAAAGTTACTTAAGAATATATCAAGATAAAATTTCTCACAAAAGATTCACAAGCCCCTACCTTTTACAATTATCTAAAAGAATATCAAGTTGGGATTTTAGATCATTTAGTTTTTTTGTTGTTTTTAAAAGATTTTCTGAAGACTCTATTGCTATATCTTCACTTTTATCTATCTGCTTCATAATATCAGATTTATTTTCTAGTTCATCAATAATATCACCGAACTCTTCGGTAAGCCCTTCAAGCTTTTTTGATGCAAGCTCTGATTGCTCTAATGCTGTTTGAGAATAGTTCATAACAGAGTTGACTTTGTTGATAAAGCAGTTCATATTATCCGCCATCTCAACAAACTCTTTCTCTGAGTCAATTAATATTGGTTCTAATTCATTTATATCGGAAGAGCTTATTTTATTATATTTTTCAAAAAATTCCCTTGCGTGAGCTTCGATCTGTTTTAGCTGTATAAGTGAATAAAGTGCGAATACAAACATAAAAGCAAATGAAACATATTGGAAGTTTT
>JAYEKV010000010.1:0-6812 GCA_034716855.1 Campylobacterota bacterium
TTTTCAAATTTTTATTTGCACCTTTTTGTATTAGTTTTTTCGCTATTTCATATTCTTCATGTTCTATTGCTGTATACAATGGTGTCCATCCTAGGTTATCTTGAATATCTAGATCCACACCAATATCTATTAAATAATTCACCAGCTCCTTGTTTTTGGTTTTAATAGCAATATGTAAAGCTGTATCTCCTGATAAATCTTTTTCATTTATACTAACCCCACTATCTATTAAAAGTCTTACTATATCTTGGTTTATACAACTAAGAGAATAAGAGAATAATGTTTTGCCACCTAATGTTGGAATTTTCATGTTTATCTCTGCACCATTTTGTATTAAAATTTTAAATGGTTCAACCACTTCATGAACCACAGTACAAACTAATGGTGTCCAACCATTATGATCTTTTATATTTATATCTATTCCACTTTCAATTAAAAAATTTATCAGTTTTATTCTATTATCAAGAGCACAATAGTGCAATAAACTCCATCCATTTTGATTTTTCGTATTATTTATATCGATATTATAATTTTTAATATATTCAATTACCTCATCATCTGTTAAATTACTATCTCTTACATCTTCTATTATATTCTTTATTTTTTTCATACTATTTTATACCATTATATTAATATATTATATTTTTAGAACACTTGTCACACATAGGAATCCCTTTTTTAATTTATCACTCTCTTGTTTCAATAACTTATTTTCAGCTCTTAATCTTCTGAGTTCATCATTTTGTGTCTCTTTTACACTGCTTCGTGAAACTCCAACAGATGATGTTCCTACAGGATTTATTTTTTCATTTCTTATCCTCCACTTTTAGGTAATTATAACTTTCTTCTAAAGTATTCATAATGGAGTCTATGTTATTAAAATCATCTATTGTTAAACGATATTTATTTTCTTTTTCACTAAACTCCCCCTTGTAACTTTTAGATATCAACTCCTTATCACTATGAAACCTAGCCTTATATGGTTGATCTCCATCTTTGTAAATTGCAAAAAAGTGATTAGTTGTAGTTTTTATATTTTTTAAAAAATATGTAACTCTATTATTTGTATATTTGATTTTATATGGTATATATAGGTTTACTATTTTATCATGTAGTTTTCTAAGATTTTCATCATCATGTATACCAAAATACTCCACATCAGATATCTCTTGACTATTGATTTTTGGCTTTTCTTTTTTTGACTTAAAGTCTGTATCTATAAAATTCACAAACGATTTTAATGTATGTTTCATATACTCATTTATAGGCTCTATTTTGGCTTCATTTTCTAATTTTATTAATTGTTGTAGCAAAGAGACTACATCTTTAGATTCTGATCTCCAAAATACTTGCTTTAGAAATATATTTACACCTAAAGTATTTTTATAGGTATTAAAACTATCTATACTATTATTTTTATTTGGTGTTAAATATACTTGTGATATTTTTGTGTTCTCATCAGTATAAAACATTTTTAATGCTTCATACTGCTCTTTAAGTTGTCCGTTTGTTGCTGACTTATCATTGATCTTATTTTCTATAGCAATTACATAAATGATTTTATTTTTTTCATCATCTTTTTCTTTAATCTCAACTACAATATCAATATCTCTCGTATTTTTATTCTTTAGAGGATATTTTCTTTCAATTGATACATCAATATCAAATAATGATAGTTCATTAATATCATTAAAATAATCTTCTTCACCTATAACTAAATTGCTAATAAATAGATTTAAAAACTCTACACCAATATTATGATCCTCTTTTGGATTTAAAATATATCCAAGAAAAGCTGTAACACTTGGTTCATTTATCTTCCCATCACCTCGCGTTAAAATTTTAAAAATATTCATATTATTTTCTCCATGTAATTTATTTTATCATCTCCTTGTCAGATAGATGTAAGATTTTTATATTATTTTGAACTTTTTGCACCAATCATCATAGCTATGAAAAAAATGGCATTATTATATCCATATTATTTGCACTCTTGTATCCATTCTTCAAGGATAAGAACCATTGCAAATGTATCAAGTTCACAGTACTTTAAAAGTGCCTTTTTAAGTTTATCTCTTTCATACTTACTCATATGACTAAACTGCATCCGTGCATAAGCTGTCATAGCAGCTGCTCCATTTCGAAGACCATCATTATCACTTAATAAAAGTTTTTTTTCATCTTCGTTATCTATATCTTCAAAGATTTTTGGTAGTAGTTTATATGGGTCTTTTATTGTTTCATTTTCATCTTTTTGTATCCAAGTGAAATTTTTAAAGTTTAAACTATTCATCTGCTCTGTACCATATATAGGTTTAGAGTATTTTTCTTGAAGATATTTTGATCTATTTATAATAGCAGGCAGAACATATTTGATAGAGTTTGAATTTTTAGTAACAGGATCATAATAATACCATTGCACAAGCTTTAGCAAATCCACCATACATCTTTTACCTATATGTTCTGTACCCCTATCAAAAGTAATAGAAAGTATAAACTCTTGTAATTCATCTTTATCAATTTCATTTGAGTTTTCAAGTTGAGTATAAATATGATTTAAAATTGTATTTTCATGATGGTGATACATAAAGATAGTTCCATTATCATTTTCTAGCTCTTTTTTTAAAGCTCTTATAAACTCAAAATTTGGAAACTTTCCAACAGTAGTATTTATATACTCCCCTTTGTGTTTAACTCTTCCATCATCATAAATGATATGGTGGGAAAATTGAAAAGCTATACTCTCATATGCGTATAAATTTTTGTTAAATGGTATTGCATTTGTCATAGTTTCAAAATCTATACAATGAAGTGGATAATTCCAACTATCAATCTCTTTAGAAATAGACTCTTTATCAAAATAAACACTATCATCACTCTCTTTTACTTTTTGTACTTGCAAAAACTGTCTTTGTTGCCTTGTAAGTTTTGAATTATTTGATTCTAGATTTTTAAAATCATCTTCTGAAATATCTTCTAAAAAGTATCTTTCTTCATCTAACATATTTTGAGCAATTACTCCACCATACCAAAGCTCTAAAACTAAAGGTTTCTCAAACTCTTTTTCACTCCATCCTAAGGAGTCACTCCAGCATTTGTGAAAACCTGATTTTGAATAGTCATCATCATATTTAAACTCGCAATTTTTACACTTAGAACTTAACTGAGGAGTTATCTTTTCATTTTTTTCATACATATTGGCTAAAAACCAAATATTATCTATAAAACTTAACTTCGTCTCTTCAAATACTGTATTTTCATATGTAAAATCAAGCTCTTCTTTCACAGGAATATTTATAAGAAGTTCTACTTCTAGATCTTTTTCATTTAACTCTTTAGGCTCTACTTTTAATCTTCCATTTTCATCTTTTGAAATAGGAAACTTTTGATTAAGACCATCTACACTACATATAGCTGTTTTATCTGAAAGGGTTAGATAAGGAAATATCTCAAATTCTCCTAAAGCTTGTGATACAACATAGTTTTGAAAAGCTATATCATAAATATATGGCTTCCAATTAGTCCTTATTTCATCTTTCTTCATATTGAAAAACTGATTTTTTTCATCATTTATATCGAATGATTTTGCTTTTACTTCATAGATATAAACCTTAGAGCCTTTTTTTACTAAGACATCTACCCTTACAAAAAGATTTTTATACATAAATGCCGGTTCATAAAGTATTACTTCATCTTTAGCCATATGCTTTTTAGTTAAACTTAGTGCTTCTTCATAATCTAAAGTATCTATATCAATTCCGCCAGGAAAGTAAGCCTTAGCCAACTCTCCCACTTGATATCCACCCTCAGCTAAAGCTTGTAAAAACTCATTTTCAAGATTGTTATTTATATACTCTTTTTTACTTGAATAAAAAAGTTTTGTAGGGCATTCACATCCCAGTTTAAATTTTGATTTTGAAAGTAGTCTTGGATTATTCATATCATCTCTTTTTTGCTTTATTTATTATAGCATATGAATGTCAGATTATGAAAAAAGTGTCATATTATTAAAATATGACACTCACCTTACATAGGTATATTATAATACCATATGATGAAAACAAAAATTACAACACTAAGAGATAATATAACTCAAAATATTGATTATATATCAAAAGAGTATCAAACAGTTTATGATATATTAGGTGACTTAAATAGAATAATGAGATTTTAGAAGGAAATGATTAAATGAAAGTATTACTGATAGAAGACGATATACAACTAAACACAACTATTACTAATTTTCTAAAATCTATCAAATATGATGTCACATCACTTACAGATGGTGAAGTAGCTATTGATACCATTGATAACACAAATTTCAATCTTTATATCATAGATATAAATATACCAAATATAAATGGTTTGGATATAGTAAAATATATCAGACAAAAAGATACTACCACACCAATTATTATGATAACTGCATCTATGGAATTAGACAACTTTAAAACAGCATTTACAAATGGTTGTAATGAATATATTAAAAAACCATTTTTTTTAGAAGAGTTGGAGATAAGGATAAACAATCTTATAGAAAAACCACAAAATAATATCATACAAATATCTGATACTATTCTTTATGATATTGAGTATGAAGAGTTAAAAATAGATGATGAGATTGTCAAGCTTAGAAAAAAAGAGAGAAAACTGTTAACTATCCTTTTACAAAACATCAACAAAACAGTAGATACAGATATTATTCAAAACTATGTATGGGAAAATGAGATAAAAGAATCATATCCACTAAGACAGTTAGTCAATGAGTTACGAAAAAAGCTTAATTCATTAAATGGAAATGGTGAAAAGTTTATCTTTTCAGATATAGGTATTGGGTATAGATTTGAAATCAAATAAATTACTTTTTTTATTTATAGTTATTGCTATCTTAGTTGCTATTGGATTAACTTCGCAATACAACTCATCAAAACAACTACTCATAGAGAACTTTAAAAATAAACAATACTCCAAATCTTTACATATAAGAGAAAACTTTAGACTTCTATTTGACAAAATTCAATATGATTTTAGAATTGTAGAATCTCAAAATATAGAAAAATTAAACTATCTATTTGAAAAGTATAAAAACTCAAATGGCAACTTTGATATTGAAAAAACTGTTAAAGAGTTAAATAAAGATGTAAGATATGGTGAATATCAGATATTTTTAATCAATAAAGATTATATCATAGAAAAATCTTCATATAAAAAAGATGTAGGTTTTAACTTAGGACAATTTAAAATTGTAAAAGATTTACTCCAAAATGTATTTGATAAAACTATCCGTTTAGATATATCAGCTCCAAAGGTTGATTCATCTTCAATGAAATTAAAAAGATACCTTATAAGGGTATCTTCTGATGGGAAATATATTTTACAGATTGGTTATGTATTAGATTTTTATAAACTATTAAAAAATGATTTTGATAGATACTCAAAAGAGTTAAAACAATTAAATATATCATTGGCAAATCAATACTCAATACAACCTATTGATTTTAAATCAGAAAAATTTACCAAACTAGCATTTGAAAAAAGTTGGGAAAATACAATAAAGTTTTTAAAAGAGATAAAACCAGTAGTAAAAGATAAAAACACCATAGATAAACTTATCAATACCAATATCAAAAAAACAACTATAAAATTCAATAAAGAGTTAAGTAAACTATTTATCAATGATGAAAAATTGATAAGCTATTTAGATTTAAAAAATAATCAATTTTTACTATATTCTATAACTGATGGATTGTTCAATGATAATGATGAAACAAAAGTATTGATAAAAACTGCTTATGATACTTCAACTTTAAAAGATGATATAAATCAAAGTTTTTATATCTCACTATTGATTTTTATAGTTATTTTACTTATCTTTATATCAATATCTATCTTTATAACACTACACTTTAAAAATACCCAACTTCTAAAAGAAAACAAAAGATTCATAGCAGATACGGTACACCAAATAAGAACACCTCTTACAAATATTATGATGAACTCAGAGATGATAAAAAGAAATCAAATAGATGATACTATGTCTGAGTATGTAAATCAGATAAATGCTTCTATAAATATGTTGACAAACTCTTATGAAGATTTATCTTATATCACTTCATCTGATAATATAGAGTATAACCCTACAAATCTATCTATATCAGAGATACTAGAACAAAGAGTAAAGTTTTTTACTACAATTTCAAAAGTGAGTTTTAAAGAGATAGTATCAAATATACAAAGTGATATAACTTTTAATATAAATCAAATAGAGTTAGAAAGATTGATTGACAACAATATCTCAAATGGTATCAAATATGCCCAAACAAATAAACCTATCACTATAAACCTTATTAAAGATAAAGGCACAGCAACATTAGAGTTTAAAACCTTTGGAAAACCAATAGTTGATACAGATAAAATATTTGAAAAGAACTATAGAGAAGATGAATCTAAAAGAGGACTAGGGTTGGGATTAAATATGGTTAAAGGTATTTGCCAGAAGTATGATATAAGTTATGGTGTATCATATGAAGATGGACAAAATATTTTTACATATAGGTTTTGACACTATGACTTCTCAACTCATTTAGTAACATTACAAAAATAAAAATCCAATAAATTTTAATACTTTTTCCAAATTGTCAAATAATAATACATTCACCTACATCGATTTGATATAGTTTGTGAGATTTAAAAGACAAAAGGAGAAGTAGATATGTTTAAGGAATTGGAACGAATAGTATTGCTATTAGTGTTTATGGTTATAGGTTTGAGTGGTAACAACTTTAATACTGGGCAAACTAATAAACTTTATA
>JAYEKV010000010.1:6912-8155 GCA_034716855.1 Campylobacterota bacterium
ATTTAAAAGACAAAAGGAGAAGTAGATATGTTTAAGGAATTGGAACGAATAGTATTGCTATTAGTGTTTATGGTTATAGGTTTGAGTGGTAACAACTTTAATACTGGGCAAACTAATAAACTTTATAATTATATATCTGATGGACGAAATATGTATGTAACAAGTTAATATTGCAAGTAATAATGGATGGACTGCACTAATGCTTGCCACTTTTTATGGTAATAAAGAAATAACTGAATTTTTAATAAAAAATGGAGCTAATAAAACTATTAATCAGAAAACAAATAAAGGTCAAACTGCCCTCTATTTTGCACAAGAAAATGGTTATCATTATTTAGAAAAACTATTAATATCAAATGGTGCTGACATAAATATAAAAAATGGGGATGGTTTCTCATATACTGATAGAGTGAATAATTTCAAGAAAAAATATCTGAATAAATATTTTAAACTTAAAGAAAATACTCCTGCATGTAGTAATAAGAATTATATTAATGGTGCAACAACATCCAAATACATCATATAAAGATTATTTAATAATGCTTAGAGACCATTACCCAGGATGCTTCCCTGTTGATAAAGAGTTTAGTAAATTAAATTTTATAGGTATAGATGCTTATAAAGAAGGAAAAAGAGTTATTTTGGTTATGGGTAAAACTGATAAAAAACTCTATGTAGTATCATCTAATGCGGTGGAAAAAAAGTAAACTAAACTATTAAAAAAAATTTAAAAGGGGAATAAAGATGTTTAAGTTATTAAAGTGGGGTGCAATTGGTTTTATTTCACTGATTGTTATCTTAGCTGTAGCAGATGGGATTAGAAATTTATCAGAAACGGACTCAGAAACATTTGAAAGGCATATAAACGCAAATCATTTAGAATCAGCTGAAAATATTCTTTCAGATAATCCAAATTTAGAGATAGATGGTGAAAAAGCTACTGATATTTTATCAAAAGCTAAGGCTGAGGCTGAGGCTAATAGAGTCGCAAAAGAAAAGGCAGAGGCTGAGAGAGCAGCAAAAGAAAAAATTAAAAAAGAAGCAGAGCAGTTAGAATTAGCAAAAAGTCAAGGTTATAATTCATATGATGAATATCTTAAAGTAGAGCTGAAAAAAGCAAGAGAAAGAGAAGCTAAGAAAAAAGAGAAAGAGATAGTCGAAACAACTGAAAATTTATCAACTGTAAACTATCAAACAATATTTGAACAAAGCTTAATTGATTATTATAATATCTTTTCAGAAG
>JAYEKV010000010.1:8255-11688 GCA_034716855.1 Campylobacterota bacterium
ATAGTAAAGTATTTGATATTGTTTCAGGATTTGGTCAATATGGAGATGATGAAGTTTGTATTGATGGATATTTTGGTGAATCTAAGTATAAAAAACTAACTAAATATACATTTTATAGTGGTAGGGAAGTATTAAGAAATTATTCTAATGATTTTGCAGTACATATTGAAAGTATAAGAAAGAAATAGCTTATTGATAAAAATAATTTTTAAAATTTTACTATTGGTTTATACTCTTAATCTAAGTTTGTATGCCAATGGTAACTATCTAAATTGTTCTCAACAAAAAAAGAGTAGTTACAAAAGCCACCTACTATTTTCCACCCTATGTTTTGAATAGAATTTACAGTCGTTAAACCACCATATCATCGGGTGTTAATGGGGTTTTTCTAGTGATTTAAAACTGTCTATTTTTGACTATATCTATTTAAAATTTTTTGACTGAGTTTGTCTTGTGTAGTTAATCAAAGTCTTATATAGTATAATACAGTCAAAATTGAGTAAAGGTATGATGTAGATACCTACATACCCTCTATAAACCCCTTAAACAAGGGGTTTATTCCCTTGGATTTCAAATTTTCCAACCTATTTCTAACCACACCATTTTCAACCATTGTCTAATAGAGTCTAACTTTGACTATGACAAAATCAGTCAAATATTTTTTCCAACTCACTTTCCAACTGTGGATTTCAAAGTGTTTTTTGAATTAACAATATAGTCGTATAACACCTTTAAAATAAGGGATTACAGGGAGTTATAAAGGTTTTTAAACTTGTCTTATTATGACTAAATCGAATAAGATTTAGTTATCTGATTTTGACTTATTGAGTCGGTTTATGAGTAACTATGAAAAAGTGAGTCAAAGTCACTTATAGGAATGGGGATGTAATTCCTGTATTCAATCTATGATTGTCTATAAACCGTACTCCATTTGGGGTACGGTTTTTTTTACTATAAAATATATCAATTCTCTTTTAAATTCTCACTTCTTAACAGTTTCATTAACTGAACATCCTCTTTTGATATTTTATCTATATCTTTTTTGCTTATCATAAGTATCTCAACGGGAGTTGAGGCTTTTAGGGTATTTTCAACAAATCCTTTAATAATAGAACTTATCCCTAATACTGCACCTTGTCCAACTATATTGTGTACCTGATTTGTTTGCTGATCAATAATCTCTACACTACCACGAGCTACAATCATAAGTGAGCTTTTGTTATCTGCATATGTGGCAATTATGTCATTTTTATCATATATTTGATGTTGAGCTACATTTGAAAGTTTTTCAACAGTCTCTTTTTTTAGCTTGTTTATTAAACTTGATTGAAAAACCAAACTATTTAGTTCGGGTGGTTTAATAGCAATAGGATATTTTGTAAGTGCAAACATCCTGTTTTCTACATCCTCTATCATTCTACTTGCTTCTGGTTTATCTAAAACACCGTTCTTTAGAAGCTGTTCTATTACACTTCGCTCTTTATTTAGCAGAAGTCTATTTGCTGTTCTTGTTTGTATTGAACATACAATTTCAGGAAATATTGTATTTAAATTTTCCATATAGTTATAAGTGAGTTGAATATTTTTTAATATATCTTTTTTTACAGCCTCTACTTTCTCTTTTGAAGCACCAAGTGAATCTATATGATTAAGCACTTCATCTTGTGCGTTCATAAAGCCACGGGCTACTTCATACCCTAAAGCAAGCCGTGAAAATGAAAACTGAAGCATAAGAGATGAAATAATAGGCAGATCTTTTGTTGTATGTAAATATGACGGGATATGCCAAAGTTTTTCTATATGAGGTCTTGGTGTGATAGTTGGATATTCATCAAGTGCTTCTTCAATTGCAGCTGCTAGATTGTTTGTGGCTTCAGCACTTAAATTACCTTTGCTAAATTCACTCCAGTAAAATTTTCTTTCACTTTCTAATAATCGTCTTCTATAAGCAATATCTAAATCCTCAGTAGATACATCTTTTAACTGTTTATCAATATTAATATCAGAAATTGTGTCAAGCTCTTTTATCTCATCTATATCTTCCCAGTTTACATTTTGTAAAAACTCATTTTGTTTGATCTTTGGTAAATATTCTGATAAATTCTGGTAAACATTTGCTTTTGCTTTTTGTACCGTTACTTCTTTTGCAGGAGGTAAGGTATCTAAGTTTAGGAAAGCTAAAAGTTTTTCCATTGTAAGACCGTTTATAAGAATAGTAAGTACCACTATACCAGCTGTTAAAAACAGTATCTGGTCACCTATCTCTTTAGGTATTGAGTCATTTTGTGCTATGGTTAAAGCTAGGGCTAAAGATACAGCACCTCTTAATCCTCCCCAAACTAAAACTATCCCTTTCTCTTTGGTAAATCCAATACCGATACGATTTAAAATAGGGGTCAATATAGCAACAGAACCACCTCTAATGATAGTAATACCGATATATAAAATAATTAATGCTATCCAATACTCACCAATATCAAGTTTAACTCTTGTTGCTATTAAAATACCGACTATCAAGAATATAAATGTATTTGCAAAGTGTGCCATCATCTCCCAAAAATGGTGAAGAAAACCTGCAACTTCAGGTGAAACTTTTGTTCTTCCTACAGTTGCAAACATAAGAGCAAGTGAAACTAAAGCAACTACACCTGATACATGAAAAGTATGTTCCGCTACAAAAAATACTAAATAAGCAACACCGACAGACAAGGTGATCTCTACTAGGGGATTGTTAAAAACTTTACTAATAAGCTGAATCGCAGCATAACCTAAGATTACACCTATAACAAGCCCAAATAAAACAACAAATGAAAACTCACCTACAACGCTTACTAGTGAAAAGTCACTACTAGAAGTGGATAAATACATAGTAAGAAAAAGGGTAAAAAGAACAATAGCAGTACCGTCATTTAATAATGACTCACCCTCTATTAGAGTTTCAAGTCTTTTTCTTGAACTGACCTCTTTTAAAAGAGCCACAACCGCAACAGGATCTGTAGCACTGATTAAGGCACCAAATAGTAAAGCAAGTTCCCACTCCCAATTCCAAGGGAAAAACACTTTTACCAACGCAGCAGTTGCTATAGTACTTATTATTAGTCCGGGGATTGCTAAGAGTGCAATTTGTGAAAAGATTCTTCTAAAGAGGTGTACTTCCAAGGCATAAGCAGATTCAAAAATCAATGTGGGTAAAAAAATAAAAAGAATTAGATGAGGATCAATATCTGATACGAGTATCAAAGCATGTGAAATAATAGACATATTATGTTCAAAAAAGCCTGTTCTTTCAATACCTCCAAGTGCAAGACCTATTAAAAGTAATGCAACAGTATAAGGTACTTTAGTGCCTTTTGTAAACATCATTGTAATTGATCCTAATATTAAAGAACCAATGACAAAAACCAATATATATAATCCCATGGCAGAGTGTTCC
>JAYEKV010000011.1:0-2700 GCA_034716855.1 Campylobacterota bacterium
GGAGGCAAACGATCTTTTAAGTGAAGATGGATTCTTTGGTATAGAGCAAACATCACAAAGAGTTAGTGGATTTGTATTGGGTTTTGCACAAGATGATATAGAACTACTAAAAAAAGGTAGAGAGGGAGTTGTTCAAGGTTTCAAAGAGGCAGAAAAACTATGGGGTGGTGAACTTCCAGAGCTTTCATATAAAACACAAGAAAAAACTTTAGAAATAATTGATGCAAAAATAGCTGAACTTGAAGGAACTACCAATAAAGATGATCAACCAAAACAAAAAGAAGAAACAGAAGAATAAAATATACTATAATAAATAGTTACAGCTATAGATAATTATAACTGTAACATAAAGTACTATACAGACTTTTTTATATCTTTTTTAACTTTTAATCTAATATAAAATAGTATACCAACAGCAATTAGAGAAATTATAGTAACAATGATCACCTTCAAGTATTCACTTAACAATTCTTGATTGTGTCCTATAAAATATCCAAGAAGGGTCAGTATTATTACCCAAATACCTGCGCCAAGACTTGTATAAAGAGAAAACTTCCATAGATTCATTTTTGCAAGTCCTGCAGGCAACGATATGTACTGCCTCACAGCAGGAATTAGTCTACCGCTAAATGTAGAAATATGACCATGCTTTGCAAAGAACTCTTCCATCTTTTGAAGAGTTTCCTCCTTTACCAAGACATATCTACCGTATTTAGATAAAAAAGCTCTTCCATATTTTAGTGCTAATAAATAATTAAATACAGCACCTGCTAAACTTCCTGCAATACCTGCAAATACGGCAATATATATATTCATCTCACCTTTAGCCGCAAGGTATCCAGCAGGTACCATTACAACTTCACTAGGGAATGGGAAAAAAGAGCTTTCCAAAAACATCATAATAAATATACCGCCATATCCTAGCTCTCCAACAGTATCAACAATAAAATCAACTACATCATGTAACATCTATTTTCCTTATTAATCATAAATGGATTATTTACTTTATACATTTAAGAAGATGCTTTGCAATAAATAACTCTTCTGCTTTTAATTTACACCATCCATATTTATCACAATATTCTAATTGTATTTTCTGGTTTGCCATCATAGTTATACCAACTTTTGAATTAATTTTTGGTTCCTCTCTGAGATTAACACTTTTTGTATTTATGATACAGCTAAACCCCTCTGAACTATTCTTATTAAATATTCTTACTTTTTCTAAACTATTTTCTTTATCAATTTTTACATTTGCTATATGTTTATTGATATATTGTTTATAATAACTAAGCTCTTCTTGAAGTTTTACTAGTTGTAGCTGTATCTCTTGTATAGATTTACTATTTTTATCTTCAGGGAAAAAACTCTTTTCTAACTCTAATTCATTTTTATTATTTTTAAAAAACTTTGATAGTTTATCTAAAGTTATCTCATGGCTATAAACTTTACTATGTAAAAAATCTATCATCTTTTGTTGTTCTCTTGTAACATTCTTTTCAGATTCAAACTCTTTGACCATAGAGTCTAAACCAGCTTTAAAGAAGAGGGTTTGAAGCTGCATTATATCATTGTTGCTGGCATAAAGAAAACTAGAAAATAAAAATAAAATGAAAAATACTCTTTTTAACATTTTACTTTTTACTATTTAAACTTTTTATAATTTTTTCCATTAAATGGATATGATAATTTTCTTGATACATTATAAATGTAAGAAATTTACTTATATCTTCATCTTTTACAGCTTCTGCAAGTTTTGCACACTCTGCTTTTGCATTTTCTTCTTCAGTGATTCCATCTACCAAAAACTGCATAATATCTTTATCTTTATATAAAGGCTCAATAACTGTACGAGGAATTGCAAGTATACCCATCTTTGCCAGCATCTCACCAAAACTTTTTAAATGAAATTGAGATTCATCTATCATATCTTGATAAACATTATATTGTAATATATCCTGAGTATGATTCTGGAAATAAGAATATAAAAGTATAAGTTCATACTCTTTATATGTCTCCTCAAATAAGAATACGGTCAAGGCATCTCTAGACTCACAATCAAGATCTTTATCTTCATATGTTCTACTTTTATCAAAAGCTGTTATAGGTGCATCATTTTGTTGATCTTTTAGATATCCTTCAAGTACACTTATAAAGTAAAACTCATCAGATGTCATCCTTGCAAAAATAGATTCAGACGGATCATAGTTTTTAACACATGATTTTATTTCACTTATTAAAAACTCAAAATACTCAAAGTTACTTTGCTTTTCAATATCTATAGCATACTTTTCATAATCATACTCAATATTTTTTTCTTCCAAAACATTTCCCAGCCATTTAAGGTGTCGAAACTCTATTTGTGCAAATTCATAGATCGTTCTTTTTATTGCATCATTTTTAATAGCAAAAGACGAAAACAACACCTTTAACCATAATTCATGTTTTGCTTGATATATTTTATTTAGCTCCATCGATGTTGACCCCTTCACATGATTCTTTCATATCAATAGTAAACATATCTTCATCCTTACCATCTACTCTATGTTGTCTATTTTCCAGTGCTGCATCAAATGCCTTTAGTATCATTCGTGAACAAGCCTGTTGTCTTTTTGGTGCAGCGTTTAATTTCTCATCCATAATTAGCGATGCTTTAACTGCATTTGCTGTTGTATCACCTTTTACCATCTCTGTAAATAA
>JAYEKV010000012.1:0-1321 GCA_034716855.1 Campylobacterota bacterium
TACTCATAATGGCATTTGTAGTATCTCTTTTTCCGTAGAATGATACGCTCACATGCGGTATGTTGTATCTCTCTTCCATTTTTCTTACAAGAGTTACTAGTGATTTTGCACAAACTATTACATTTAGTTTTGCTGTATGGGCTGTTTGGATATCTTCTATCCTTCCGTCACCTGCAAGAGTTGAGACAACTTTTATACCAATTTTTTCCAAGATTGGAGTGTATTGCCACATATCACCTGTAACATTGTATTCACCTATTAGGTTTATACCGTATGGGTGTATCTCTTTTGGTTCTTTTGTACCTATTAGCTGGTCTAGAACAGCTTCACCACCTAGACGGCTTCCAAGGTTTTTGCTTCCAACGAATCCAGGGGCATGTACTACAACAATGGGTCTTTGGTGTTTTTCCTGCATACGATTACAGATATTATCCATATCGTCACCTATCATAGCAGTTACACAGGTTTCATATACGAAAATTGCTTTTGGATCTTTATGTTCTATTATATATTCTATAGATTCTTCAAGTTTTTTGTGTCCACCAAATATTACATCGTTGGTTGTTATATCTGTGCAGTATCCAAGAGGTACATTGTTTTCCCCCTCCCAGCTTGTAGGTGTGGCTCTTGTCTCCCAAGAAGCACCTTGACAGGTAGCAGGAGCATGTACTAGATGAACAGCATCTGCATAAGGGAAAAGTGCTATTTGAGCACCCTCAAAGGCACAACCACCGCTTGTTGCTCCGGGCTTTGGCTTGTCACAGCTTGATTTCTTCTTGTCATTGTGTGAACAGGCCGATTCGTTTAAAAGTTCTTTTATTTGTTTTTTATTTACCATCATATTAATATCCAGTTAAATTTATTATATATCTGTATGCAATAACCGTTCCATACAAAGGAACACTTTTTGCAATGTTTATAAATATAATATTTTAAAAAGGAACAATTATGTTAGCAATACCATTAGATACACAAGAGTCAACAACACTATCAGAGCTTTACGGACAAGCACCGTACTTTGCAATATTAAATATGCAAGTTGGTAATTTTAAAGTTGTAAAAAATGAAGTGATAGGGCAGGGACCTAAAAGTGCAGAGTTCTTAAAAGATAAAGGGGTTACATCTACAATATTTTACCATATGGGTGAAGGTGTATATAAATCTTTTGAAAAAAACGGTATGAAAGTATTCACTGCTGAGCACTCAAAAGATTCTATAGATACAATATTTAGAAAAATAAGATCAAACCAATGTATAAAATTAGATACACAAAACTATAAAGAGCTTTTAGACCCAGGAAATGGTGAATCTTGTAAGTGTG
>JAYEKV010000012.1:1421-2699 GCA_034716855.1 Campylobacterota bacterium
TTACTTTTTTAAGATAAAAAAATTAGGAAAAATATATGAAAGATCTAAAATATTATTTATCACTTGATTATCCTGTGGAAGTTTACCCTGGAGAACATGAGATAGGGGATGCTTATCTTGCTATCTTTACTGACTTTGATATAAAAGGTGCAAGTGAAGATTACTTTGAAGCAATAGATATAGCTAGAGAATATTTAGAACAACATATTAAAAAACAATTAGAGTTGGGAAAAGAGATTCCTAACCCAAGAGAGGGAGTAAGATTTATGAGTCATAGAGAGGCATTAAAAGCATATAGAGCAAAAGATTACGATACGGCATTAACACTTTGGAAAAAAGAAGCAGAACTTAAAAGTGATCAGGCTATGGCAAACTTAGGTTTGATGTACTTAAAAGGTGAGGGTGTAGAAAAAGATTTTATAAAAGCCAAAGAGTGGTTTGAAAAAGGTAGTGAGTTTGGAAATGATTCTGCAAACTACAATCTTGCTTTGATGTACCAAAGTGCTATAGGGATAGAGGAAGACAATGATAAAGCAGTTTTCTATTTTAGAGAAGCTGTAAAGAAAAATCACCAAGGTGCAAACTTTAGGCTTGGACTATTGCTACTTAAAGATAGAACAGATGAACAGCTTGTAAGAGAAGGTTTTGAATCTATGTTAAACGCAGCCAAAACAGGACACCCAATGGCAATGGTACAAATGGGCGGAGTAGATAAACCTGCAAATAAAGAAGCAGAAAAAAACAAACTTTTTAGAGCCAAACCTTATGAAGAACAAATAGAAGTAATAGAAGATGCCATAAACAGATACATAAGACCTATACTTGTAAAAGATGGTGGAGATATGATGATACTTGACTATATAAATGAACCAGAGATTGAATTAAGACTTGCATATCAAGGTGCTTGTGCAGGGTGTAGTTTGGGAGCTACTAGTACTTATGAGCTTATTAGAAGTACTTTGGCACAGGTTATTGATGATAATATCCAGATATTTATAATATAGGATAAACTATGATTAAGATTGCATTTGCATCAAAAGATAATATACATGTAAACCAACACTTTGGATGGTGTGAAAAGTTTTATATATATGAGATAGACGGGGATAGTTTTTCTTTAGTTGATGAAGTGGATTCCTCTTTAAAAAAAGAGGAAGAGGTTGAGAAACTTAATTATAAGATAAGTTGTGTTGAGGGTTGTGACATAATCTATGTATCCCAAATAGGACCAAAAGCTGCAAATATGGTACAAAGTGCAGGTATCTATCCTATGAGAAG
>JAYEKV010000013.1:0-11594 GCA_034716855.1 Campylobacterota bacterium
AAACACACAACAAGAAGAGAAAATAACAATAAATGAAACAGACACCATAGCCCAAACACTAAAAGAGGGAAATGTACTTCTTATACTTGCTACTTTCTTTGGTTTTGGTCTGCTTTTGGCTCTTACCCCTTGTATCTTCCCGATGATTCCTATTTTATCAAGTATCATAGTAAGACAGTCTGATGCTTCAGGAAATATGTCTTCATCAAAAGGATTTATGCTTTCACTTGTCTATGTACTTTCAATGAGTGTGGCATATACTCTTGCAGGTGTGGCAGCTGGAGTATTTGGAGCTAATATACAAGCGATGCTTCAAAACCCATTCGTAATCGTATCATTTGCATCTATCTTTGTGGCTCTTGCTTTTTCTATGTTTGGATACTATGAGATAGGGCTTCCAAATTCTTGGATGTCAAAACTGAACAAAGCAAGTGATACAAGCAGCAGACACGGTGGATATAAAGGTGTAGCTGTTATGGGATTCTTATCGGCACTTATTGTAGGTCCTTGTGTTGCTCCACCACTTGCAGGTGCTTTGATATATATAGGACAAACAGGTGATGCACTTTTAGGTGGAGCAGCTTTATTTGTTATGAGTCTTGGTATGGGTATACCTCTTCTTGCTATTGGACTTGGTGCTGGTAAATATATGCCAAAACCAGGTGGCTGGATGAGTATCGTATCTAAAGTGTTTGGTGTGGTTATGTTAGGTATAGCTATATGGATGCTTGAAAGAATAGTACCATTTTATGTAACTATGCTTTTAACTATTGCTTTACTTATGGGTAGTGCTTTTTATCTTATAAAAAATGGAAACAGATTTGGTAAAGGTGTAGCAGTTGCTTTGATGATAGCTTCAACTGCTTTTGTTATGATAGGTGTAAACTCTCAAAAACAAGGTGATAAAGTTCAATTTACTTATGTAAAAACTATCCAAGAGTTAGAGCATGTAGTATCAACTTCTAAAAAACCAGTCATGGTAGACTTTTGGGCTACTTGGTGTGTAAGCTGTAAAGAGCTTGATAATATTACCTTTAAAGACCCTGCTGTAAAAGCAGAACTTTCAAAATATACACTTATTAAAGTAGATGTGACAAAAAACAGTAAAGATGATAAAGCTTTAATGGAAAAGTTCAATCTATTTGGACCTCCTGCTTTGATATTTTATGAAAATGGGAAAGAGTTAAAACAAAAAAGAATCATAGGTTTTAAATCTGCTAAAGATTTCTTGGAGATAATTAAATAATGGATATCCTAAGCTACATAGATAGAGGAGGTATAATTGTATATATCCTTATAGCTATGAATATAATAGGATTTACTATAATGCTTTGGAAAAGTGTAGTGCTTTACAATGCAAAGAAAAACTTAAGAACCATATCATCATCAATCATATCACAGATCACTTTATCTTCTAACTATGAAGTAGCACAGATACAAGCCGCTGTGATATATAAAGTAAGAAAACTAGAAAGTGGACTAAATACAGTTAAGATAATAGCTGCCCTATCCCCACTATTAGGACTTTTAGGTACGGTTATTGGTATCTTAAACTCATTTGACTCTATTAGTATAGCAGGTCTTGGAGATCCTGCTGTATTTTCAAAAGGGATAAGTATAGCACTTATTACTACCGTTGCAGGTCTTATTGTAGCTATACCCCACTATATTGGCTACAACTACTTTGTAGGTGGTTTAGACAATCTTGAAACTGCTTTAGAAAAAGAGATCCTAAGCAATATTAAATGATAAAAGAATGATAAAAGAATGAAAAAAAGAAGGGAACAACTTACACCTGACCTTACACCACTTATTGATGTGGTGTTTATACTTCTTATATTTTTTATAGTAAGTTCTGTATTTAAAAAAGAGGAATTGGCACTTATGCTTGATCTTCCTTCCTCTGAAGCACAAGAAGCAAAGATAGAGATAAAACAATTAAACATTGAACTATCAAGTAATAAACTTGCCTACTTGGGAAAAGAGTTAACATTTGAAGATCTCGATACAAAACTATCAAGCGTTACAAAAAAAGAGAAACCTATAATAGTAAGGATAGATAAAGATGTGAAGTATGAAAGAGTAGTTAAGATACTTGACATACTTCAAAAGTATTCATTGAATAACTTGGCACTTATAACAAAAGAGGATTAAAGTACCAACTGCTTTAAACTCTTAACAGTATAAAGTCTAAGCTCATCACCTTTTAAACCTTTAAGCTCAGTAGTAAATCCCTTTTTAGAGAAGATCACATATTGATCTACATCTATTTTTACATCTTCACATTTTTGTTTTAAAATATTCAGTTCACTTTTTTTAACTTTTGAGTTTGTATATTTACAAACTCCTGCAATTGTTTTACCTGATTTTGTTTTTACAAGTAGATCTATATCTATATCATCATCCCAGTATCTTCCTATCTTTCTTATAGGATCACCTTCAAGATTTAATCTTATAAATTCATGACAAAGCTGTTCAAAAATAAGATTTGTAAACTCTGCTTTTTTATTTGAGTATAGTTTGTTGAACTCTTCAAAGTTCCCATCTCTTACACCTTTGAATATAGGAGAGATAAAAGCAAACCAAAACCGCATAAATGGTGTAGTAAACAAAAGCTTTTCAGATACTGTATATTGATCATCTAAATTTGACAAACTTTGTTGAGATTTTTCAAGCTTTAAAACCTTCATATCACACAACTCATCAACTATATCTATCCCGTTATCAAAAGATACATTTGCTCTTTTAAAGGCTGAGTTTGTTCTTCTATCTCCAGATGCAAGTGCTGTAAGGATTGTACTAAACTCAGGGTCACCTTGGGTTAATACACTTACCTCATTTCTTAAAACTCTATACTTTTTTAAGATAAGTTTCTCTATAAGCGTTTCAAGAGATTGGGTCATATCTATAGATATATCAAGCCCTCCAAACACGGCAAAATAATTTACCGCTTGCTCAAAATCCTTTGGATTGTTTTTTTTATAAAATGTTTGAAACTGCTCAAGCAGTGATTGTTTATGTAGTATGATGGGATACCCCTTTTATTTAATATTTGATTTTATTTAGAAATGAATCTATACTTTACCCAAAATTTTATTACTTGAGTTTTTAATAAAAGGAAGTCTTTGCTCTATAACATCCTCTACTATATAAAGATCCACACCTTCATAGTCGTGTGCGATAAAATTTCTTAATTCATAACTACCTTTGATATCTTGCTTATCAAAAAATGTAAGTACTTCTAACTCACCATTGTGAAGAAGCTTATCAAACTGTTTCGCTATTGAAGTAAGATGCATCAGTATAGATGCTCTTGAATTTTGTTCATCCTCTAAAGCCAAAGATATAGAGCCTTTTTCTTTTATAATTGCCTCTATAAAACCAATCTTTTTAAGAATCACTTTGACCCTTTCAACTGCTTTTTGACTAAACATATATAAGCTCTTTTTCTATACTGTTCTTAAAACTACTTTGAGAATCAAGATCAAAAATATCTATATTTTTATGAAATTTTTTTCTAACTTTCTCTTTAATATCAGATACAATATCAAAATATACATAAGATGAGTTTTTTGAAAGAAACTGTGCATCTTTCATTATAGCAATATCAATATCACTATAAATAGTTTCTTCACCCTTAGCATAGCTTCCAAAAAGCCCTACTCTTACTATACCTTTTGTATTAAGTTCAGATTTTATATCTTTTAAATATTTTAAAATACTCTCTTTAGATGCTCTCATTTTAAACTCTTGATAAAAATTTTCATATTATATCATAAAATAACACTAATACAAACTATCCATATCAATAGAGGCATTTGGTGTATCTATGCAGTGAAGCAACCCTAATAATGCTTTGGTATCTTTTGATCTTAAAAGTAATTCATATCTATATTTATTTGCTATTTTAAATATATTACTCTCCCCAAAGCCTATTATCTGTACCTCTTTATTATTCATAAATTTTTGAATATAAAAATCCATATCTTTTTTAGCAATACCGGCATTTTTGTGAGCAAAAACAACCCTTGCAAATCTTACATATGGAGGGTACAGTTCTACTCTTTGTTCCAATTCATCTTTTAAAAAATCTTCATAGTCACTATGACTTAAATAGTTATTGAAAAACTCCTCGTTTTTTGTCTGAATAAGAACTTCCCCTTTACCTTTTCTACCACTTCTACCGGCTATTTGTATAAGCAGTGAAAGAGCTTTTTCTCTTACTTTATAACTTGTCATATTAAGTACAGAATCTATCCCTAAAACTACTGCCAAGGTTACATTGTGGTAGTCATGACCTTTTGAGAGCATCTGAGTACCTACAAGTATATCTATTTTATTGTCGTTAAAATCTTTTAGTACTTTTTTTAATTTTGTCTGGGTTGTTATAGAATCTCTGTCAAATTTAGCAACTGTTTTTTCACTAAATAACTCTTGAAGTTTTTCATACACCTCTGCTGTACCTAATCTATAACTTTGTATTACTCCGGTGTTGCATGTGGGACAGTTTTTTGGTATAGCTTGCATGTAATTGCAGTAGTGGCAGACTAGAGCATTTTTGTTTTTATGAAGACTTAAACTAACTGAACAAAAAGGACACTCAACAGCCTTGCCACAATCTTTACACACCTGATACTTGAAGTTTGCACGAGTAGGGAGGAAAACTATCACTTGCTCATCTTTTGATACGGTTTGTTTTATCTTTGCTATTACAGTATCACTAAGACCTAAAGGTGAAGTATCATAATTTATAACTTTTTGTGAGTCAAAAAATGTTTTTTTGATCCTTATATACGGCACTTTATGAAAACTACTTAGACTTGGTGTAGCACTTCCAAGTATCACTTTTGTATCATATTTGTTTCCTATATAGATACAAAGATCCTTCACATTCACCCTTGGCTTTTGATCTGCTTTATATGAGTCATCATGTTCCTCATCAACTACAACAAGACCTAAGTTTCTAAAAGGTAAAAAAAGTGCAGACCTTGCACCTGCTATTATTCTTACTTTACCGTTTAAAAGATCATCTACAATTTTTTCTTTTGTTTTTTTCTGAATTTTAGAGTGCCAGATAGCTATTGCTTCACCAAATACTTTTTTAAGTCTTTTTTCCATCTGAGCTGAAAGTGAGATCTCTGGGATAAGCATAAGTGCCTGTTTATTTTTTCCTATAATATTTTCTATAGCTTTTATATATATTTCTGTTTTACCGCTTCCTGTATTTGCAAATAAAAGAGAGGTATCTTTACCCATACAAAAATCATAAGCTTTTTGCTGCTCTTTGGATAAAACTATATCACTTTTTATCTCTTTACTTTTCTCCTCTTTTTCTACTTCATAAAAAGGTGTATATACACTTAAAGCTTCCCCCAATGCACATACAAAGTATTTTGATATAAATGATGCAGTTTCCATCATCTTTTTATCATAATGATATTTTGTAACGGTTTGTATATCTACGCATTTAAAGTCTGGTTTTTCCACTTTTGCTACTACCACACCCTCTAATAGTTTTGGTCTATTTTGAAGTTTTACTTCTACTTTTAGACCTATTTCTATATCCTCTTCACTTTGATAGGTAAGTGGTTTTAGGGGAGATTTTAAAAGTGCTATTTCATAATAATTCACTGCATCAACTCTTCACAATGTTTTTTGTCAAAGTCACAATCAAAAGTAAAATTATCTTTATCATATACAAACTCTACACTATTTTCTTGGTCTATATATACAAGATAGCTACTGTTTGATATTTTTTTCCATGCTGCTTTTTTTGGTGTATCTGAAGTTTCTATTGGATATTTTAATATTTTACCAAATAGTCTGCCGTTTTCATCCAATGACTCCAACTGTTCAACACTATTTGAAAGTATCAGTTTGTTTTTATAAGAGATAAGAGCTTCCCTTATAAATGCCACATCACCTTTTATTTTGACAAGATTTGTTTTATCTATAGATGAGCTGAATTTAGGTAAAGCAACAACAGCTATAAAAGAGATAATTGACAATACAAATATAAGTTCAATAAGAGAAAAACCTTTTTTCAATACTATTTTCCTCTTAAGCTTCTATATATTTCTCTACACCCTTTAGTGCATCATCATTTATCTCAACTTCCAAGTCCATAAGATATAGATCTTTTAGGTCATACTTTTCAAGTTTTACCATATCTTTTGCTGTTGTTACGATAGAGTAATCTTTATATTTGTTTTTAATATACTCTATATCTTCTTTTGAAAAGTTATGGTGGTCTGGGTAATCCTCCATAACTATATCACTTGGAAGATACTCTAAAAGTCTTTGAGGTTTTGATATAGCTGTTAAAAGTAGAAGTTTTTTTGGAAGTTCCTCTACTATTTTATCAGCTTTTTTAAAAGTAACCACTCTTTTAAAGTCTGTACCATCCCTTAACACACACGGTACAAATGAGTACATCATCTTTGTATCTCGATATCCACCAGTAGGTAGACAGAATATATTAGTAGGCTCTTTTGCCGGTCTTATTAATATATCGTATTTTTTTATCTCATGCTTGTTAAAGCCATCATCTAAAAATACAACTTTACACCCAAGCTCTTTTGCTTTTAATATACCGTCTATTCTGTTTTCACTTACTATAACTACACTGTTTGGCAGCGATCTTGCCAACAACATAGCTTCATCACCGCTTGTAGCTACATCTTCAAGGATCTTACCTCTGTTTGATACTACATACAGCCCTTTTGACTCTCTACCATACCCTCGCAAAATCACGGCACTATCTTTTTTATCTTTTGCCAAAGCTATTGTTACAGGTGTCTTACCAGTACCACCTACAAGAAGATTTCCTATACTTATTACAGGTATCCCCATATCAAATGTTTTTTTAGAAACTCTAAGATAAGTACTCACAACACAATAGATAAGTGTCAAAGGAAGTAGAAGTATCCCTATAAGCTGTTGAAAAGGTGTAGGGAAAAACAGATACTGTTCAACCCATCTAATAAAAAATCTCTTCAATCTATATCCAAGACTCTGAAACTTTTTTGATTGTGTTACACACATACATTACATCCTCATCACTCATAGAAGGATATATAGGAAGAGATAGTATCTGTCCATAGTTGCTAAGTGCATTTCCGTATGTTGTTATCTTTAGTTTATATTTTTTCTTATAGTAAGTTAGAAGATGAAGCGGGATATAGTTAAGTCCTGTAGATACCCCCTCCTCTTTTAAAGCTCTTGCAAAACCGTCTCTGTTTTTTGTAACTTTTATAATATACTGAGAGAAAATATGTTCCTCATCATAAGCTGGTCTAATTATATGTTTTAGATCACAAAGCTGTTCATCATATATCTTTGCTATCTCTTGTCTTCTTTCACAAAAAGCATTTGTCTTATAAAACTGTGCAAGGTTAAATGCAGCTTCTAGCTCTGTCATATCATACTTATAACCTATATCAACCACATCATAAATATAGTCAAGATTTCCATAAGCATCAAATGTTGTATTAATAGCATGTGTCCTTAAAAGCTTTGCTCTGTTAGCTATTGTATCATCATTAGTTACGATATATCCACCTCTACATATCGCTGATTTACTGTTTGAGTAGTTTGTAGAGAATATTGTCATATCTGCTTCAAGTGATCCTACCATTTGATCTTCATACATAGCACCAAGGGCACTTGTAGCATCTTCTATTATAAGTATATTGTACTTTTTACCTATAGCATATATCCTATTTAGATCAGGTACTTCTCCTGCCACAAAAGTAAGGATAAGTGCTCTTAGTTTTTTAGAGTTATTTTCTTCAAGATATGTCTCAAGTTTATCTATATCTATATTGAACCCGTTAGCTTCTATATCTACAAATATTGGCTCTGCATCAAAATGTCTTACTGTCTCAGGAAGATTTACAAAAGAGTTAACACTCATAAGAACTTTGTCTGCTCTTTTTAGTTCCATTGCACTAAGAGCTAGATGAAGTGCCGAAGTTGCATTGTTTGTAGCAACAGCATATTTTACACCTATAAACTCTGATATCTCTTTTTCAAGCTCTTCAACCTTACTTGTAGTTGTGATCTCATTTTTTAAGACCTCTTGCACTAATTTATGTTCTTCTTCATCAATCGTAGGTTTAAAAAAAGGGATCTCTTTTTCATTTTTTTGATTTTTTAACATTCTATATCCTTAACTTGCAAAATCTATATTTGCAATAGTTGGTAGTTTACCTTTAAAGGCATTTGCTTTTATTCTATATTGAAGCATCTCTATAAGCTTTTCATCCACACCACTTTGGATAAGCTCTTCTTTAGAGGTTTTTTCATCAACAAGCTTTTTCAATATCTCGTCCATAGTTTTATAAGAATATCCAAGCTCCTCTTCATCACTTTGACCTTCCCAAAGATCTGCGCTTGGTTTTTTATCACATATACTAGAAGGTACTCCTAAATATCTTGCAAATTCAAACTCATCTGTTTTATACATCTGTCCTATTGGATTTATAGCACAAGCCGTATCTCCATAAAGTGTACCATAGCCTAATAATATCTCAGACTTATTACTAGTACCAACTACTAAAGATGAGTCTCTAGCAGAGATATCATAAAGTACAGACATTCTCATCCTTGCACTAAAGTTACCTACCCTTAAAGGTGTAGCATCTATATTTGTAAAGTATCCATCTACCATAGGTGCAATGGATACAATTTCATATGAAATATCAAATTTTTCACAAAGTTCTTTTGCGTCTTCTGTACTAGCATCGCTTGAGTATTGTGAAGGCATCATAACAGTATGTAGGTTATCTCCAAAAACCTCTTTACAAAGTACGGCAACTACTGCAGAATCAAGTCCACCACTTAAGCCTACTACTACTTTTTTTAGACCAGTTGCAGCAACCTCATCTTGTAAAAACTTTATCATCTGATGTTTTATATTTTCGTAATCCATGCACTTCCTTTGATAAAAATAATGATGATTATATCATTTTAAACCTAATATAATTTATTTGATTTTACTTTTATTAAATAATAAACTTTATTGTTTACTATTTTTCTCAATTATAATCTGCTTTAATTCTTTTATCTCATTTTTAAGTAAAATTATCTCATCCTTAGTCTCAATCTGTTCACTTGAATCACTATCATTATTTGTTAATTCATTCATAGCATCAACCACAACTGCAACTATTAAATTTATCATAATAAAAGTAACCACAAAGATAAAAGGGATAAAAAAGATCCAAGAGTTAGGATGCACCTCCATAATAGGACGCACTATACCCATAGACCAAGACTCCAAGGTCATAACCTGAAATAATGTATAAAAAGACTCACCTAAGCTTCCAAACCATTGAGGGAAACTCTCCCTATAAAGATGTGTAGCCATAATAGCAAAGATATAAAAGAAAAGCATCAAAAGTCCTGCAATAGAAGCCATACCAGGTATAACTTTTACAAGTGCAAGTACTATCTTTCTCATTTGAGGCACTACAGTTATAAGTCTAAAAAGTCTTAAAACCCTAAGTACTCTAAATATTTCAAAACCATTACCAGATGGTACTAATGAGATAGAAACTATAGCAAAGTCAAACAAACTCCAAGGATCTTTAAAAAATGCTACTCTATGAACATAGATACGAAGTATTATCTCAATAGTAAAGATAAGTATCACTAGTTTGTCAAATATATTTATATATGTACCATATGAAGCCATAATGGACTTTGATGTTTCAAGTCCCATTGTTATACCGTTTAGAACTATCAGTGCTATGATAATATTTTGAAATTTACTACTTTGTACTATATTTTTTATATTGTTATACATTTTAATCTCCTAAAAAAACAAAATTAAAGCTAAAGAACTAAAAATAATTTGGAATATAAAAATATAAGTGGCTATTGCAAAAGCACCTGAACCACTTTGCTTTATAGTTTTAAAGTTTATTTTTAAACCAATGGCAGCCATAGCTACTAAAAGTAAAATATGACTAATCCAAGATATACCATCTACAGCTACTTTAGGTAAAATATCAAGAGAAGCAACAATAGAAAACAATATAAATCCAATTATAAATAAAGGTATATTATTTTTTGCTACATCTTTAGAATCACTCTTTTTAGTTCTTTTAGCAACATAATATATCAAAAAAAGAACGATTGGAGTTAGCATAAGAACTCTAGCCATTTTTACGATTGTAGCACTTTGCCCTGCACTTTCACTCATACTAAAGCCAGATGCAACAACCTGACCCACTGCTTGAAGTGTATTACCTATAAGTAATCCAGCATCAATATCACTTAGGTTTAAAACTACACTACCTATAAAAGGGAGTAAAAATATACCAATAGTACCCAAAAGATTTACAATAGCAACAGCAAGACCGGCTTTTTGCTTATCTAGACCTACTATATCTTTTGTAGCAGCAATCGCAGCACTTCCACATACACCGTTACCTATACCTAATATCAATGCAAAATCTTTATCAAACTTCAGTATTTTTGCAAGAAAAACAGCAAATAAAAGTGTAGCAGCTAATGCAACAACAATTAGCAGTATTGATTTTACACCAAGCTCTGAAAGTATCACAAAGTCAAGGTTTATCCCCATAAAAGCAATGGCAAAAGCCAAAAGTGTCTTCTCTGAATATGTGATACCCATCTCATATTTATTATGAAGATTGACCGTATTTCCAATAAGAGCACCTATAATAATAGCAAGTGCTACAGATCCTATTGGGATAATACTTGATAAAAGCATCCCCAAGATACCCACTATAATAGATAATAATATTCCATGTATTAGATTCATATAAAATTACTCTTTAGTTTTTTGGAATATTATCATAGATAAACTTATATAGAAGCAGTTTTACAGTAAAATCATTACCATGGAATTAATAGATAAAGAACACAAAATATACCTGCTAGATGATGATAATTTTGATTTTCCCTCACTTGATATGATGAAAGATGATCTTGTAGCACTTGGAGGTGATTTTCATCCACAAAGAATCATCAATGCCTACAAAAACGGTATCTTCCCATGGTTTATTGATGAGTACAACTATATTCATTGGTATAGTCCTCAAAAAAGAATGGTACTTTATCCATCACAATTCAAGCTTTCAAAAAGTTTAAAAAAAACCATCAATAAAAAAACTTTTGAAGTAAGATCAAACGAAAACTTTGAAGAGGTTATAAAAAGATGTGCAGCTATCAAAAGAAAAGATGAAGATGATACCTGGATTAGTGACGAGTTTATCACAGCATATAATAATCTTCATAAATTAGGATATGCCTTTTCTATAGAAACATACCTTGAGGGTAAACTTGTAGGTGGCTTGTATGGACTAATGACAGGTGATATATTTTGCGGTGAGAGTATGTTTAGTGAAGTAAGTGATGCTTCCAAAGTAGCCTTTTATCATCTATGTTCCCAAGCAGAACAAAATGGAATAAAGCTTATTGACTGTCAGGTTTATAACAAACATCTGGCATCACTTGGTGCAAAAGAGATAAGCAGAGAAGATTATTTTAAGATATTATACAATGAAGCATAGTTTTGTTACAATAATATTACATTACTTAAATAAGGGGAAAGTATGAATTTT
>JAYEKV010000014.1:0-2659 GCA_034716855.1 Campylobacterota bacterium
TCTACACATTTTATATTTGTGTTTAGCACTATATCTATCCCTTTTCTTTTAAAAGATCTTTGAAGTGCTTTTGATATATCATCATCCTCTTTTGCTAGGATTCTATTACCTTTAGATATAAGTGTCACATCTAAACCACAGCCGTTAAAAAATGAAGCTGCTTCACACCCTATGGCTCCTGATCCTAAAATAGTTATAGACTTTGGCAGTTTATCAAGGGTAAAGATATCTTTACTTGATATGATCTTATCTCCATCAAAAGGGATAGATTCCAGCTCTTTTACTATTGAGCCTGTTGCTATTAAGAGCTTGTCAAAACTGATAGTTTCCCCGTTTACCTCAATGGTATTTTCATCTATAAATTTTGCAGATCCGTAGAGTATATCAACTTTTGCCTGCTCAAGAAGCCAAAGTACCCCTGAACGAATCTCATCTTTTAACTCTTTTGTTCTTTTTTGCAGTTGTTTTATATCAAAGCTTTTTAGCTCCATATCAACTCCTAGCTCTTTTAAAAATGATAGGTTTGCGATGTGAGATGAGACCTCAAGGTATTGCTTTGTGGGGATACATCCTTCATTTAAACAGGTGCCTCCAATATTTTCTTTTGTTTTTTCTATAAGAAGTGTTTTAAGACCGTTGCTTGCAATATTAAGGGCTGCTTCATACCCGGCAGGTCCTGCTCCTATAACTACAGCTTCATAATGTTTCATCTTTTATCCTTTATAGCTATTTAAATACTCATGTGCCATATAACTGCTTCTTGTATATGGTGAGCTTTCTATATGGTCAAATCCAAGTTTATAAGCCTGCTCTTTAAAATACTCAAATTTTTCAGGCTTTACAAACTCTACGACCTTTTCATGTTCTAATGTGGGGGCTAGATATTGACCTATACTTAAAAGCCTGCATCCACTGTCAATAAGATCTTTCATAACATCTATAACCTCACTATCTTTCTCTCCAAGACCAAGCATTAGACCGCTTTTTAATAACTTAGGTGTGTTAAGCTCTTTTAAGTGTTCTATCACCTTTAAAGATCGTTGGTAGTTAGCACCTTTTCTTATACGGTAAAGTCTTGGAACCGTCTCTATATTGTGACCTATTATAGCAGCTTTTGATGAGGCTATTTTTTCAAGAGCTTTTATATCACCTTTCATATCAGGTATCAAAAGCTCTACGGTTGTATCATTATTTAACTTTTTTATGCTGTTTACAGTTTGGTAAAAGTACTCTGCCCCGCCGTCACTTAAGTCATCTCTGGTTGGGCTTGTGATAACCACATGTTTTAGTCCTAAAAGTTTTACAGTTTTTGATATATTATGAGGTTCGTTTTTGTCTAAAGGTATGGGAGTATCTTTGGTAACTGCACAAAAGGTGCATTGTCTTGTACAGTTGTTTCCCATTATTAAAAAAGTTGCCTGTTTTTTAGAAAAACATTCCGTGATATTGGGGCACATAGCCTCAGTGCATACTGTGTTTATATTTTGTTTTTTAAACAGATCAAGTAGTTCTTTGTCCAGATTTGGATTTATCTTCTTTTGGAGCCATTTTGGTTTTCTGTTTATTTTATTTTCCATTTATATTCCAACTGTCACTGCTATATTTTTTATCTACAAGTTCGTTTATATATTTTTCTTCATCGCTGGTTAGTTTACTATCTATAAATTTTATACCATAAGTATCACAAAAAGATTCTTTTATAAGCTCCTTTAACCTTTCATATGAATCTAAAGCGTTAAGCTCTTTTAGATCTGTAGTGTTTTTAAAAGGCTCATCTTCAAGTAAAATATCTTTAAAAAATTCTTTGTCAAGATCAAGAGGGATAGTTCCATGCTGTAACAAAACTTTAGAGGTATGTCGTTGAGCATTACCGCCTATTTTTTTATTGTTTATTATTATATCGTAGGATTCAGTACCGGCTAAACAAAAACTGTTTTTCTCCTCTTTCATATCTAAGTCACAGGCAAAAAAACTTCTAAGCTTTAGTTTTTTATAAAGTTCTAAAATAAAACTACAAAGGTATTTATAAGTTTCTTTTACACTTTGTTTGTTTGTGATGTTTTTTGCCATTACAATAGAGTATGATATATCTCCGCCGTGTACCAATACCCCGCCACCTGTAATTCGTCTGGTTAATTGTATATTTTTTCTATGGAGTTTTTTTAGATCTATTGTTTGATCTATTTTTGAGAATTTTCCAAGTGTAAGTGAAGGGTTCCACCCATAGAGTCTGAATATTGGCAGATCATTTGCTTTGAAATTATTTAGCAACAGTTCATCTACTGCCATATTGTATGCAGCATCATTTATACCGGTATAGATAAAACGCCAACTTTTAAATTCTATGATAAATCCTTTTTTATATTATAAACTACAACACCTTTTAATATTCCTTTTATATCATATGCAATATAATTTTTAAAAGCCCATTGTTATAGATTTGTTAGTCATATGAGGAAATTGATATGAAAAAAAATATTATAAAAAAAGAGCAAAAAGATTTTGTAGTCAAGCCATATTTACTAGACTATGAAAACCAATATAAAAACTTCAAATGGGATGATATATCCTATAAGTTTGAAACGCCTGAAAATATAGGTTTGAATATAGCACATGAAGCTATAGACCGTCACGCACAAAGCTCTTTGGCAGACAAAGC
>JAYEKV010000015.1:0-2649 GCA_034716855.1 Campylobacterota bacterium
TTAGCATATTTTAAAATACCTTTTGAGATATTATTTGCAGCATACATAGCCATCATCTCACCAGACATAACGATATAAATTTCTTGAGCTTTACCCTCTCTAATAGGCATAGCAAATCCACCACAAACAACATCCCCAAGAACATCATAAGATACGAAATCTAACTCATCATCATAAGCACCTTCTTCTTCTAGGAAGTTAATAGCAGTAATAACCCCTCTACCGGCACAACCAACACCAGGCTCTGGACCACCAGACTCTGTACACATAATGTAACCATCTGTTATCTCTTCGTTATCCGGGTGAAACTCATCAGCACCAGGCTTACATACATCTTCTAATTCTAAATCCTCAACAGTTCCAGCTTCTGATGCAAGTTGCATAATTGTACTTTGAGCTTTCTCATGTAAAATAAGTCTTGTAGAATCCGCTTTAGGATCACAACCAACAATTAATATTTTTTGTCCATAATAATGACACATTGCTGCCAATGTGTTTTGAGAAGTAGTTGATTTACCAATTCCACCTTTTCCGTAAAATGCAATTTGTCTTAATTCTGACATATTGTCTCCTTTTGTATTTGATTTAATTTGTTATCGAAAATATATAATACATATAGCGTTCCACAAAAGAAAAAAGGAAAAATAAAAATTCAAAAATCTCATCTAAAGCCCGTAAATAAAGGAAATAAATCTAATTAGGATAATTTTTATCCTAATTGATAATTCAAAAATGTCACTATCAAACTATTTACATTTTTGAATAACAAAAATGTTTTTTACATATTTAGGAGCTACTATAATTATAAAAAAGCTATATGAAAAAACAAAAAAGCAGCAGACTATCTCAAATAAGATTAGTGAAAAATTTTTAGATATGGTTATAAAAAGAAAAGAGTTAAATAAATTTAAATGAAAAGTTTCAACTATAGAAAAGATATATTTTTAAAAGAAGTGTTAAAAGCTTAAAATATGAAGCTTTTATTTGTGTTCTGAGATAACCTCATCAATCAAGCCGTATTGATAAGCTTGATCGGCACTCATGAAATTGTCCCTTTCTGTGTCGTTTTCAATTGTTTTTATATCCTGTCCAGTTTGACCTGAGAGTATCTTATTTAGAGTCTCTTTGAGTCTTAATATCTCTTTGGCTTGGATAGCTATATCTGTAGCCTGCCCTTGTGCACCGCCTAATGGCTGATGGATCATTATCCTGCTGTTTGGAAGTGAGTATCTTTTACCTTTAGCTCCTGAACTAAGTAAAAAAGCCCCCATAGATGCAGCCTGTCCTATACAGATAGTACAAATATCAGACTTGATATAGTTCATCGTATCGTATATACTCATACCACTTGTGATAACTCCACCCGGAGAATTTATATAAAGGTATATATCTTTTTGTGGATCTTCTGCTTCTAAAAACAGAAGCTGAGCAACAACAGTTGAGGCTACTGCATCATTTATCTCACCACTTAACATAATGATCCTGTCCTTTAGAAGTCTAGAGTAAATATCATAACTTCTTTCACCTCTTCCTGTTTGCTCTACTACATATGGGATATATGACATTAAAATTCTCCTTTACTTTTATACTTTACAAGTAAAACAATTGATCTGATCATTACAAAGCTCACAAGCGGGTGCAATTTCACCGACCGAATCGTATATAAACTTTTTCCACAGTTTATCCTCAGGCTTAAGCTGTGATAACTTTGGAAAATGTTCTTTCATAAATCTTCCCATATGTATTCTGCTTTTAAACCCAAGATCTTCATAAAGATGATTGCTCATCAAAGATACTTTTGCAACATGAGGAGCAGTGATATTTTTAACATAATCATCTTTTGCATAACTTTGTAAGAACAAACAAACTTTTTGCTCCATTATCTCTAAGGGGGTTTCATTTCTTATACTCATAGTGTCATCTCCATCATCTTACCGTTTACAATCTCTCCAAACTCAATACCAAAATCAAGACAATTCATAAGCTCAATCTTTGTTGGTATAAGTTTTACCTTTTGAGGAGGAAGGGGAACTCTAAATTTTAGATCTTTCAGTCGGCTGTTTATCATCTCAACAGCTTCACCGCTCCAGCCATAACTACCAAAACACCCACCAAACTTTCCACGCTTTTCTAAAAGCATCATACATGAAAGCAGATCCCACACAGGCTTTGGTGCATCACCGTTAATAGTAGGTGTTCCTATAAGTATCCCTGTACTCTCTTCCAAAATGGTAAGCATATTTTGTTCATCAAGTGCAGTTAGGTCATAGATATTTGCTATGATATTATCGTTTGATTCTAGGGCATCGTAGATAGTTTGTGCCATATCTTTTGTATTTTTATAGCTTGTCACATAAAATATAGAGATGATCTTCTTACCGTGAAGCCTGTCACTTTTTGTACTCCACTGTTTATAAAGCTGTATAAATTTTGCTGGATTTTCTCTGATAATTGGACCGTGAAGATTACAGATCATATCTATATCCTCTTTCTCATATAGCTTTAACGCATTTAATACATCACTTTTAAAAGGTCTCATAATATGATCGTAGTAGTACTTAAAAGCATACTCAAAATCACCCACAAGATCATCAAACAATCTACTGTCAAAATAGTGGCTTCCAAAAACATCACCGCTGAAAAGTATCT
>JAYEKV010000016.1:0-2625 GCA_034716855.1 Campylobacterota bacterium
GAATACCTTGATATGCAATAACTTTATCTTTCATTTTACCGATCCATCTTGAATTTTGCGTATTTTACACTTTATTGTATGAATCCTGTCTTATTAGAGTGTCTTACTATTTTTTATAGATTTGTTTCTTAAGTAAGATTACTATAGTATGCTGTCTAAATTTTAAAGGAATATAATGTCAGAAATTCAACAACAATTAAAAGATATAGTACAATCAAAAATGATACCTGAGTGTGAGCTTTATCTAAATGATCTTTTAAAGCTTTTAGAAGATAAAACAGCTACTGATGAAGATAAAGAAGCTATTAAAGAGATGGAAGACTTTTTAGTGGAGCTTCAAAATATTATAGAAGCTATTGAGCAAAATGAGATGAACGATGATGATGCAAAAATGATCTTCGGTAAAATTCTTCAGCTTTTAGAGGAACATAAATAATAGATGTCAAGCAGTAAGGTAGATCAAATAATAGAGCTTCAAAACAAAAGACTTCAAAGTGCTAAAAAACTATCGTTAGCTGTAAGTGAAGATGAGAAAGAGCTATTAAAAAAAGATATTGATGAGATAAAAGATCAGATTACACAGCTAAATACAAAAGACCCTGAAGCAGCCAAGCGACTAAAAAAGCTTCTTAAGGAATTACCAAATGTAAAAACCTCATGTGATTGTATGGGACATAATCATTAGATCAATATAATTTTTCTGCCAAAAGGTATATCTTGATCACTTTTTGGCATCACCCATACTACATCATATAAAGGTTCATCTTTTGGCATAGTACCAAGCCCATCTGTAAAATATAAAAACAGTGTCACACCGTCTATATTTTCATCCACATACTTAAAAGTCTTTTCAAAGTTTGTACCACCACCACCTTTTATACTATAATTTAATTCATCCCCTGGATATAATATATGGTGTTCATGTACTTTAGCATCAGCAATAAGCAGGTCTATCTCAAAGTTTTCAAAAGAGTTCATAATAGACTCAACTTCACCTAAAAATATAGCCAAAAGATCACCATCAATAGAACCTGAGCTATCTATTGCTACAATTAGTTTAACTTTTACACCACTAAGAGCAGGCAAGGCAAAACCTTGTGAGATATATCTTTTGTTTGGAGGTAGAAGTGAGTAGTCAAATTTGACCGCATTTTCTATTACTGTGTATAGCTCGTCTCTCCAAGATATTTTTCCCTCAATAAGTTCAGGGATTAGTATCTCTAACCCAAGAGGTATATCCCCTTGAAGTTTTGCTTTGTTTAACAGCTGTTGATGCATATCGGTTATATCTGTAGGGTCTTGATCGTACTCATTAGTATCTGGCATCTTTTCGTATGTGATATTTTCCACCTCTTTTGGCGTATGCTTATCTTCATCAATCTCATCTTCTAGTATTTTGTAGACAGCTTCGGATGAAAGATCATCAAATCTATCATCATAAAGTAAACCATCAGGCAGTTCCAAGCCATTATTTACAAGAAGAGAGTTTATAGTGTAGTCTTGTGCCATAGTCCAAAGCCACTGTTGTCTTCCCTCTTTTCTATTGTCATATCCTAAAGCTTGATGCATAGCAGAATTGGTAAGTAAAAAAGAGAGCTCCTCATCACTTAAGAACTCCAAATAGTCATCATTGTATTCAAAGTAAAGAGGTGTACTTGCAAAGGTTTGTATATCTTCATTTAGTTTTGGTTTTTGTGCTGAGGCTATTGATCCAAAGTAGGGCTGATCTATAAGTAGTGATGCTTTTACTTGTTGGATTCTTTCTTCTATTTTTCTCATGTATTATTATAGCACCTGTTGACTTTTTTCATACAATACTGAATATTGCATATTGACATATTTTTAATGTAACTTTTAGTTTTATGATATTGTTTTATAAATTAAAGTGAGGTGATGATATGGAGTTAGCAGTAGAAGAGATAAATAGTAAAATATATGAGATTAGAGATATGAAAGTTATGCTTGATAGAGATTTGGCTCAGTTTTACGGTGTAGAAACAAGACGATTAAAAGAGCAGGTGAAAAGAAATATTGAAAGGTTTCCAGATGATTTTATGTTTCAACTTACAGATTATGAAGTAACATTAATGGTATCGCAAAATGCGATACCATCAAAACAACACTTAGGAGGAAGTCTACCTTTTGCATTTACAGAGCAGGGAGTATCAATGTTGAGTGCTGTTTTAAAAAGTAAAATAGCTGTAGAAATTAGTATTAAAATAATGAGAACATTTACAGCACTTAGAAAATATGCCCTTACTCATGATGACTTAGCTAAAAAAATTGAAGATTTAGAGAACAGAGTTGAAAAAGGTGAGCAGGTTGATAAGCGGATATTAGATGCAATTACCAGACTTATTACTGATGATAAAAGTAATAGTAGGAGTGATAAAAAGATAGGATTTATTTAAACTTATGCCAAAAACTGCTCTATCTCTTTACTTATATCATCTATAGCAACAGTTGCTTTATCATATATCACTTTTGAAAACACTCTGTCATCTATGGCACTGCTTGGTTCTAGATTGTTTAGGATTGATATATCTGTAAATGTTGCTATGGTATTTACCCCTATAACATTTCCGCTAGTTCCTATCACCACAAACATCTCACAGTCTTGTATAT
>JAYEKV010000017.1:0-2623 GCA_034716855.1 Campylobacterota bacterium
TTTGTAAGGTTTGTTCTTGCACTATTTGATAAAGCTTCACCCAAAGTGTTGACACTTGTCATTACAGCTAACATATCTGCTTTTACTTTTGGATCTATATCTACTTTGTTTCTAAAGTCATCATTTGTATATTGTTCTACAACATCTCTTAACTGTGTCATATCTCTATCTAAAGTATAAAGCATCTTATTAATAGTATCTTTTAGTGTTTTTATCATTGGATTTTTAGTATTTGAATTTATCCTACAACTGTATATGCCTTGTTCTAGTTTATCCGTGGTTAATACAACTTCACCCATAACTTTCATATCTTCTTGAAGTTTTGTCTCAAAATCATCAATTGTTGTATTGATCTTTTGTATCATGAGTCCAATATCATCTTGACCTGGATTTTGTTCCTTTTCTATTTTATTTTGTTTCATTGTAACATAACTAACAAATTCATCAAAATAGTGTTCAAATCTTCTTATACCCTCAACAGTATATTTCATAACAATATAGTTTGACCATGCAATATAAGCAAAGAAAATGATTCCAAATATTATAATCATTGTTGTATTTCCCATCAATCCTGAAATACCGATTAATACAAATCCCAATTGTGATGAAGCCATATTGTGAAATAGTTTTTGTTTAGTAGATAAATTTTTTAACATAATACATCCTACCCTTTCATATTAAGAATTCTAATAAGGCAATTATACATTTTTTAACTTAATTAAACCATTAACATAAATTTATAATCCTTTAGATATAATAATTTTTATAAGAATAGATAATAAATTCTTATTAGGAGCAAATATGTATGATGTTTTAATAATAGGAGCAGGAGCTGCAGGATATGGTTGTGCTTTGACTTTGGTTTCAAGTAAAAAAGAGTGGGCACAAAATAGAAAGTATCTTATGATAGACGCAGGGGAATCTGATATATTAAAAGCAAGATTTTATAATTTAAGTGGAGTAGATTTTGGTATAGGTGGAGATGAACTTATATCCAAAATGGAAACACAACTTAAAAATTATAAAAGTTGTGAGCTATTAAATGATACAGTAACAAAGATAGAAAAAACAGATGATGGCTTTAAAGTATTAACTAGTAAAGGTACTTTTGAAGCAAAAACGGTAGTGATAGCTACAGGTATGCATAAGTTTGAGATAGATTGTGATCTTACAGAAGTGTTACCTCATGATGATGTACTAAAACCAAATAAGATATGCCTAAAAAATGATAACAATAAAATAGCTGAAAACTTATATGTAGCTGGACTTGCAAGTGGCGCTAAAACAATGTTTGCTATTGCAAATGGTGAAGGTAGTAAAGTAGCCTGTGAGATATTTAAGTTATGGACAGGGAAAAGTGCTGTAGCACATGACAATCTTAACGATTAGAAATATCTTTATATATCTTACTGTATCAAGTGCATTATTGCTTGGTATAATTGTATATAACGATCACCATTTTAAAACCAACCCTTTATCTAAAGAAATTATGGAAAAAATAGATAATAAGAACAGATATATAGTTAGTTTGATAAAAAGAAGATATAATATCGACTTTAATGTTCCCATACTTATATCTGACAAGATGCCCGATAACCTTTTTGGATTAGCAGCTTATACAAAAGATGGAAAAATAAAGATAGTTTTGAACAAAAATAGATTTCAAGAGAGTGTGGAGTATATGGTAGATTATGTTTTACCACATGAATATGCACACGCTTTAATGTTTAAAATTGGTGATTTTACAAAACAAAATGGCGGACATACAAAAAAATGGCAGCAGATCTGTTTATCCTTAGAGGGTAAAAAGTGTGACAGGTTTGTTGATCATAAAGATATAATATTTGGTAAAGTACCATATTGATAAAAATTAAAAAAAGGAAATAGATGCAATTATATTTATATGCAAAAAGTGGACATAGTTTTGGACTGGAAAATGTAAGACGAGCAAGTGCCTTATGCAATATGTTAAAAGAGTGTGATCCTATACTTTGTACAGCAGATTATAGAGCAGCTACATTTGCAAAGTCTGAGCTTGGAGTGGCAAAAGGTGTAGGTGTAGATGTGATAGGTAATATGCCAAATGTGATGGAAAAAGGTGATATGCTTATCTATGATGACAGCGGTGAAGCTAGTGATACTATGCAGCATCATATGGGTGAGTTTTGTACACATCTTTTTAAGGTAGGTGTTGATATCCCTTATGATATAGTGGATGAAACATATTTTGACCATATTGAAAAAACAAGAGAAAAAGCTATATTTTTTGCAGATGATGACTATGCTAACTGGTTCTTTGATCTGGTACAAACCGGTAAAAAACAAGATATACCACTTATCTGGGGTCATTACCTATTCTTTAAAAATGAATCTACTTTTGGAAAATTCTTTGATGAGGTTATTGAAGAGGAAGAGTATGTAGAAACTATAAAAAGTACAAAGTATCTTTTAACAGCATCCGTAAATGCAGCTTTGGAGTCAATAGCAAGCGGTAATAAACCTGTATTTTTCAAAAGAGGAGATAAAGAGCCTCAAAACTTTGATCTTATTGCAAAGTATAATATCCCTGTAGTAGAGGGTAAAGATATGGATGAGTTGGTTCAAAACTTTGAAGATGTTATAG
>JAYEKV010000018.1:0-11358 GCA_034716855.1 Campylobacterota bacterium
TCTTCTTTTGGGCACATTCAAATTCTACATTGTATACATCTATCTTTCCACCCATACCATTAACTATTATGTTGTATGTCATATGAAGTCCAAGCCCTGTGCCTTGCGACTGGTGCTTTGTTGTAAAATAAGGTTCAAAGATTTTATTTATTACACTCTCTTGTATACCACCTCCACTGTCTGTGAAGTTGATTGTAACTTTATCTTTATCTTTTTTTACTGCTTGGATATGTATAGTTCGGTGATCTTTTGGAAGTTGGCTGAGTGCATCTTTTGAGTTGTTAAAGATATTTATAAAACATTGTTTTAATTCGTTCTGATGACCATGAAGATTTATATTTTTAGGTACATCAAATATAACATCTATATAGTGTGTTTTAATAGATGGTTCCATAAGATTTAAAAAACTTTTTAATGTTTCATTTAGATCGAAAGTTGTTGATTCTTTTTCATCTTTTATAAAGTTCTTAAAGTCATCAATAGTTTGAGAAAGGTACTGTGCATTTTCATTTATCTGAGAACAAGTATTATGTAATGTTTCAGTAGTAAGTATTCCTATTTCATTTTGTACTTGCATACCAGTAGATGCGGTTGATATTACAGATAGTGGTTGTCTCCATTGATGAGCAATATTGCCTATCATCTCACCCATACTGGCAAGTTTTGATTGTTCGGTTAGTATTTTTTCTTTGTTTTTCTGATCAGTTACATCTACTATATAACCTATATAATTGACTATATGATTGTTTTCATCTCTTAATATTGTGGTATAGTCCAGTACCCATTTTATATCTTTATTTTTTGTAATGATTCTGTATGGCTGGTGGGCAAAAAAATCACCTTCTTTTTGTGAGCCTTTAGATACTTCATCTTTTACTCTAGCTAGGTCATCTTTGTGGATACATGATATATAATCTATATCTGCATTTAAAAACTCTGCTGTATCATACCCTAAAAGATCTTTTACACTTTGAGATACATAATCTACGCTCCATTTTTGATCATTACTCCATTTAAATAGAACAGAATCACCCTTATCAAATAGTGAGAGTAGCAGATCTTGTTCTTTAGTTTTTTTATGAAGTTCATGTGAGCTTTGTTTTAATTTTATAGTTTGAAGCAGATATTTATAAATTACAAATGCTAAAATTAAAAGAATAATAAGAATTAAGATCTTTATAGCCTTAATACTTTGAATTAGTTCATCAAGAACAGTACTGTTTTCATATGAAACTATCCACGCTACGGTTTTTTTAGTAATATTTTGTTTTATTGGATAGAAAGATATTATCATGCTTTGGTCATTTACATATGTAAATTCAGAGAATTTTTCATTGGTTTGGAGTTTTTGATCTATAGTCTCTCTTATTTGATCTATATGTTTATTATTGTTTAACTGAACTATATCCTCATAGTCTTTGGAAATATGCATCATATAGTTTTTATTTTCTTTACTTTGTTTATATTTAAGCACCATATCTTTTCTATCCCACGCTTTTGCTTTAAAGATATCTTTTCTAATGATAAAGTGAGAATGGATATTGCTAAGTACCTTTAGGTGTTCGGCTAATTTATCAGTGGAAAACGATACCTCCATAGCACCTATGTGTTGACCTTTTTTACTAAAAACAGGATAAACATTTCTAAAGCCATGAGCTACTCTACCGTGGGAGAACCCTCTTGATATTTTTTTATGTTCATTTGCATACTTGTAGTCTTCCCTTATTGTAGTAAGATCATCACCATATTTAGTAGGTTTGTGCATCCTTAAAAAAGACCTGTTATTTGGAAGTACAAAATGATATTGAAGAACACCGTGCTCTTTAAGATATGAATAGTGATTTTTTAGTTTTTCATTTAGTTGAGCTCTTAATAAGTTGATCTGTTCATCATCATTTGTTTTAGAAACTTTTGTCATTGTGTCAACAATAATATCTTTATATGTTTTGTTATCAAAAACAAAATCTGAAAATGAATTTAAATTATGTTGAAATATTTTATAATGTGTTTCAACTTGTGTAAGTTTGTTTTGTGATATAAGCGTTTTTTTATGATCAAAATATATATCTGCAATATATATAAAAGTTCCATATGATACTACTACCGAAAAAATAGTAAAAAATAATAAATAACTCTTTTTCAATTCATCCCTTTTTTAAATAGATACAATACATTATCTAATATAGAAAGTGAATCTATAATAATTATGTAGTATTTTTGTAATTAATTATAATTTTTATTTATAATTCTCTACAATTTTATCTTAAAATTAATAAAAATAAATTGAAAATTTTTGATTTTTTGATTATTGCGAAAGAAGATCATCTATAACAGTTTGACGATTTGTGATTTCTAGTTTTTTGCAGGCACTTTTAAAAGCTTCATCTTCACCTACAACATAGCACATGTTTTTTGCTCTTGTTATAGCTGTATAAAGAAGTTTTGTGTTGTGCATAATAAAATGGGAAAAACTCATAGGTATAAGTGCTGTTTCATATTCCATCCCTTGAGTTTTATGTATTGTAAGGCAATAAGCAAGAGATATAAGCCCCTCTAAGCTTTCAAAGTCATAAAATACTACCATATCATCATTTGGGTAAAGTATGATAAGTTTTTTGTTCTCATGATCAATTTTGATGATCATCCCAAGTTGTCCGTTAAAAACTCTTTTTTCTACAAAATCCCCTTGACCGCTTCTATATGCTTGAAGTGTTTTTGCTTTCATGTTCTCATTTTTTATATGTATAACTTTATCTGCAAGTTTGTATTCATAAAGTCTTGTTTTTATCCCCTCTTGTTTAGTGTTGTTTATAAGTTTTTGAAGGTTTATATTTAAGTTCTCTACCCCTAATGTACCACTTTTTATAGGTGTGATAACTTGAAAAAGTGTAAGGAATTTATTTATCTCTTTATTGTTGATATGTTCATACATTGGTTTTATGTAATTTGAAGCGATACCCAGTACTGTATGGAGTATCTGGTGGTTGTTCTCATTTCTAAGTGTATTTATCTCATAGTCACTTAAAGTGGCTTTTTGTGCATAGTAGTTTGGGATGCTTATATCTACAAATTTAAAGTCCTCATACTCCTCTTTATATTCAGGTACTACACCTTTTCGTATCTCATTTGCCAAGGTAGCAATTGCTTGGTGTTCGTTTTGTCTGTATATTTTTGTCAACTTACAAATAGGTGCAAGATCATATCTTATTGCATCCCTTAAAACATCTCCTGCACCAATTGCCGGAAGCTGACCATCATCACCCACTATGATTAGAACTGTATCAGGATTTATTTTTGAAAGTATTTTATAAAAGGTTACAGAGTTTATCATACTTGCCTCATCTATAAGTACAACCTTATAGTCAAAGTAGTCTTTATCACTGTTGTCTATTTTTACCAAGGCTGATTGGACTGTACTGCTTTTATATCCAGTAGTATCACTGATACGCTGTGAGGCTATACCGCTTAGTGCCATACAGTGTATATCGTCATATGTCACAGTTTCTTCTAAAAGTTCAAGGATAGCTCTGCTTGATGTGGACTTACCTGTACCTGCATAACCTATAAGAAGTATTGTATTTTCCCCTTTGTTTATAAGTTCAACCGCTTTTTTTTGTTCTTCACTTAGTTTAAAGCCTAAAGTTTCCTCTTTTTTATCTATATAAGTATCAAAATCTTTTATGATAGTGTTTAGTAGTTTGTGCTGTTCTCTTGTTTTAAAAAACTCTATTATCCTTGTCTCTGCAAAATAGTTCATAGCAGGTGAGAAGCTGTCTTTTTTTGTTTCATTTATCTGTTCTTTATTTAAAAGATTTAAAAGAGCTTCCTCATAAAGTGTATCTTTGTTTTCAAAGCCAAGAGCATCATCAAGCAGAGAGTATAACTGCTCTTTTTTTATGGAGCTGTTCCCGTTTGCTTCACAGAACTCTTTTAAGGTATAGTTCATACAAGCAGTGATCCTAAAGCTACTTTCACGACTTATCCCTAGTTTTAGACCGATCTCATCTGCTCTTTTAAAACCAATACCTTTAATAGCTGTAAGCATATAAGGATTTTCTTTTATATTCTCTATAAGGTTCGGCACTTCCCCAAACTGTTGGTATATTTTATTGATGAGGTTTGTGGTCACACCAAACTGTGCTAAAAAAGTACCAAGTTCACGAAGGTGTTTGAATTTGTTCCATGAGGTAACTATCTGGGTTAGTTTTTTCTCTTTTATCCCTTTAAACTGCAAAAGTTCAGCAGGGCGGTTGTCTAGTATCTCACACAGTTCATCTTCATCATACTTTTTTGTCATCTCAAAGGCAAGTTTTTTAGAGATCCCTTTTACTATTTTTGTAAGGAAGAAAAATATCTCAGCTTCTTTTAGCTGTAGTGATTCAAATACAAATTGTACACCGTATTTTTTGTGAGAGTTCCAAACACCTTTTAGTGTTATCTCTTCTCCTGTTAGCTTTTCTAAGTCTGTATCAAAATACTGTCCACATATTTTTTGACCGTTTTCCAATACACCTATGTAGTAGTTATTTTCATCATTTCTATAAAGAACTCTTTTTAGTGTTCCTGTTAGATTGAAAGAGTTTTCAGTATCCATCAGTAAATTTTTTCTTTTTGTGTTTGTCTTTTTTGTATCTTGAGTTGTTCTTTAGTTTATGCAGAAGGTTTGACTGTTTTAATATATATTGTTTTTCATCTTCAAAGTCATTACTATGATTTTCTAAGGTGTCCATAATAGTTTGTGCAAGGTTTTTAAGAGCTACTGGGTATTCATTGAAAAGCTCTATGGAAGCAGACTTTTTCATTTCTGCATAGTTTTTTTCTACGGCAGTTTTATAAAGGTCAAGATTGAAATCTTCTTTTTTTAGAAGAGTTATGGTTCTTGTGATAAATTTCTCAAGAACCCTTATATATCGAAGCCGGATAGTTTTGTCATTTGTTTTATTGTATTGCATTGAGGGATTATATCTAATAGGAAATTAATACTATATCAAGATAATATTTTAAAACATAAAATAGTGACAACTCCAAATCTATAAAGAGGATTGTAATTAAAAATATTATACAATTAGAGTAAAATTATAGTAAGTATAAGTATAGGTTATACAAAAAAGGGGATTAGTTGAAAAATATGAGTATAAAAGCAAAGCTTTTAGCACTAGTTGGTATATTTTTGGTTACATTTATCGGTATCAATATATTTGTAAATGTAAATTTAAGTTCACAACAAGATAAGTTTGAAAAAATGCAAAATGTTGTAAAGATAAGAGGGCATGTTGTTGGATCACTTTCTACTGGTCTTCAGCTTACATCAGCATTAAGAGGGATATATATAGACCCAAATGATACAAAAACATTGAACAATCTAAAAAAAGCTATTGTAACTATGGATGAGCATATATCAAAACTTAACTCTAAAGAGATAAAAGAATTAAGTAAAGGTATAGAAAAATTCAATATTTTAGCACTACATAGAGCATATGATGATGACTTTAAAAAACTGTTAAATATGATTGAAAATAAAACTTTAACAGATAAAGCTATTATCACTCATATAGTAACTGTATGGAGACCTTTTAAAAAGGCTCTAAAGAAGTGGAGAACAGCAAGTAAGACAAAAGACAATGAACATGCAGAGAATTTTGCAAAAGCCAATGATAGTATAAAAAATCAAATGATGATTTTATCGTTAGTAGGTTTTATAATTATTTCATTGTTGTCATATATCATAATTACATCTATCCTAGGTAATCTAACAAAAGTACAAAATGGTATATATTCATTCTTTGATTTCTTAAATAGAAAAACAAGTTCAGCACAAAAAATAAATCTTGATTCAAATGATGAATTTGGAAAAATGGCAAAAGAGATTGATAATAATATAACAACAATAGAAAGATCTATACAAGAGGACAATGCCTTTATATCAGATACTCAAAGTGTTATGGCAAGAGTTCAAAATGGATGGCTGTCTCAATATATAACAGCAGATACTTCAAATCCAAACTTAATGGAGTTAAAAAGTACTGTTAATACTGCACTAAGTAACTTAAAAAGCAGATTTGCAGATATCAATCATATTTTAGAAGATTATGTAAACTTGAACTATACAAAAGAGTTAGATGTAAAAGGGATAGAGCCAAACGGTGTATTTGATACTCTGATTAAAGATATTAAACTTTTAAGAGAAACTATCACAAAAGCATTAGTTGAAAATAAACAAACAGGTCTTACACTGCAAAATGGTAGTGCTGTACTATTGGCAAATGTTGATACTCTTAACAAAAATTCAAATGAAGCAGCAGCAGCATTGGAAGAAACAGCAGCCGCTTTAGAGGAAGTTACTAGTAATATCTCATCAAATACTCAAAATGTTATCCAGATGTCTAAATATGCTTCAAGAGTTACTGCTTCAGCCAATGAAGGACAATCTTTAGCAAATGAAACTACAACTGCTATGGATGAGATAAATAAAGAGGTAACAGCTATAAATGAAGCTATTACTGTTATTGATCAAATTGCATTCCAAACAAATATCCTTTCATTAAATGCAGCAGTTGAAGCAGCTACGGCAGGTGAAGCAGGTAAAGGTTTCGCAGTTGTTGCACAAGAGGTAAGAAATCTGGCAAGCAGATCAGCAGAGGCAGCAAATGAGATCAAAGCTCTTGTTGAAAATGCAAATGCTAAAGCAAATAACGGTAAAGTTATCTCAGACAAAATGATAGATGGATATAACGGATTAAATGAAAATATATCTAAAACTATTGAGTTGATCAGTGATGTAGAAGCAGCTTCACAAGAACAGCAGTCGGGTATCATACAGATAAATGACGCTATAAATTCATTAGACAGACAAACACAGCAAAATGCAAATATCGCATCACAGACAAATAGTATTGCTCTAAAAACAGACAAAATAGCAAATTTAGTAGTAGAAAGTGCAAATGAGAAACAGTTTGTTGGAAAAGATACGGTAAAAGGTGAAGATGTAAATATAGAATCTACTAAGACTCAATATACTGCTTCTGTAAAACCTGAAAAAAAAGAAAAACCTGCGATCTCAAAGCAGACACCATCTGCAAATATAACACCTATAACATCCTCAAATGATGAGGATGAATGGGCAAGCTTTTAAAAGCTTGCCTTTCTTTATTGGATAATATCCTTTAGCGTAAGGTCATGTAAAAAGTGATTGATCTTTGTTTGAAGATTATTTAACAAAGGAAAAACACTACATCCTCCAGAACATACTTCTGTTTGTGAAGTACACTCAAATACGGAGGGTGTTTTCTCTTCTGCAATAGTTGTAATCTGAAGTATTGTAAGTTCAGCACAATCTTTTTTTAAAGTAAAGCCACCGTTTGAGCCTTTGTATGAGTTGAGTATATCATGCTTTGCAAGGTTTTGAAGTATTTTTGCCAAAAAAGATTTTGATATGTTTAGTTCTTGTGCTAATGTGTCTACATTTTTAGGTTGATCGCTTTTTGCAATTGATACTAATGATAATAAGGCATATTCACTTTTTTTTGTTAATAACATTAAATTCCTATCTGGTAATTATTATATTTTGTAGAATTCTACATAAAAAAGTATGATATGATTATTAATATTTGAAGTTGTTTGAAAGAATAAAGAAATTTTAAGTAAAAAAAAGGGCTTGAAGATCAAGCCCTTGAATTTGATTACTTAGCTCTGATACCTAGATCAGCAACTAATTTGTTAAATGATTCGAAGTTAGTTCTTCTTAAGTACTTAAGAAGTCTTTTTCTTTTTCCTACCATTTTAAGAAGACCAAGTCTTGAATGGTGATCTTTATGATTATCTTTTAAGTGATCAGTTAATCTTGCGATTTGTGCACTTAATACTGCAATTTGTACTTCTGCAGATCCTGTATCTTTTCCATCTCTTTGGTATTTAGAGATTATCTCTTGTTTTATGTCCTTATCTAAAGCCATTATGACCCTCCTGATTGGTATATATATTCTCGATCGTTAAATCGGAACGCAATTTTACTTAAATTAATATTTAAATTAACTTAAGCTATAATCATTTATATGATAACTTTAAAAGATAATGCAATATTTATAGCAGATTCCCATTATAACGCAGATAGAACTGAACTATATCATTTGTTGATGCAGATACAAAATGGTGATATAGAGGTAACACAGCTTTTTTTGATGGGTGATATTTTTGACTTCTTAGCGGGAGAGATAGACTACTTTGTAGATATTAATAGTGAGATTATTGATATGATCAAAGATATAGCAGTAAAGTGTGAAGTTATCTATTTAGAGGGAAATCACGACTACAATCTTCAATCTGTTTTTAAGAATATAAAAGTAGTAAGTAGAGAAAAACAGCCTATATATGTAGATATAGAAGGTAGAAAAACAGCTTTGTCACATGGAGATATCTTTACTCCCACTGGTTATAATATCTATTGTAAGATAATAAGAAACAGCTTTTTGCTTAGAGTTTTAAATATGATTGACTTTAATAACTGGCTTACAAAAAAAGTTGAAAAAGCACTTGGGAGTAAACATATCTGCCGAAAAATGGATGGTTTTGAACAGTTTGTAAAAAAAAGATATGAAGCTTATGGTGCAGATATGGTTATAGAGGGGCATTTTCACCAAACTTATATGAGTGAAGATTATATAAATATACCATCGCTGTATTGTGATAAAAGTTATCTTCTGTATAAAGATAAAAAATTTGAATTTATAAAAAGAAAAGAGACAAAATGAAAACATTATATTTAGTAAGTTTAGGTTGTACTAAAAACCTTATAGACAGTGAGGTGATGCTTGGGAAACTAAAAGATCAGTACACTATGACAGATGATGTAACAAGTGCTGATCTTATTATAGTCAATACCTGTGGCTTTATCCAAAGTGCAAAAGAGGAGAGTCTTGATACTATTTTTGAGATGGATGCAAATAGAAAAGAGTCATCGGTTCTTGTGATGGCTGGATGTTTAAGTGAAAGATACAAAGATGAGCTTCAAGAGGGTCTTAAAAATGAGGTGGATATCTTTACAGGAGTAGGGGACTACGACCAGATAGACAAACTAGTGGAGGAAAAAAGAAGCCAGTTCAGTGACAAAGTGTTCTTAGCAACTGAAAAAAATATCAGAGTAGTAACAGGCTCAAACTACCACGCTTTTGTAAAACTAAGCGAAGGGTGTAATCAGCTTTGTTCATTTTGTGCTATTCCTGCTTTTAAAGGTAAACTTAACAGCCGAACTATCGACTCTGTAGTTGAAGAGGTGACAAGCTTGGTATCTCAAGGGTTTATGGACTTCTCTTTTGTTTCACAAGATAGCAGCTCGTACCTAAGAGATCATGGACAAAATGACGGTATCCAACAGCTTATCGATGCAGTTGAAAATATAGAGGGTGTACAAAGTGCAAGGATACTATACCTATATCCATCAACTATGACAAACGAGATGATAAAGAAGATTTCTGACTCAAAACTTTTCCATACATATTATGATATGCCTTTACAACATATCTCTCAACATATGTTAAAAGTGATGAAAAGAGGAAAAGGAAGTGAGCAGGTTAGAGAGCTTATGGATAATATGAAAAAGATGCCAAATAGCTTTGTAAGGTCTACATTTATCGTTGGACACCCTGGAGAAACACTTGAAGACTTTGAGGAGCTTTGTGAGTTTATAAAAGAGTACAAGTTTGATAGGGTAAATGTATTTAGTTACAGCGATGAAGAGGGTACAAAAGCCTGCGAGCTTGATGATATAAAAATAGATGAGGAAGAGATAGACAGACGAGCAGAAGTTTTAGGAGCTATTATTGAAAAGATTATAGAAGAAAAACTTCAAGCAGATGTTGGAAAAGAGTTCAAGATAATAATAGACGGTGAAAGTGACGAGCATGAGTATCTTCTAAGCGCTAGAAAACTTATCTGGGCTCCTGAGATAGATGGGGAAATTTATGTAAATGATTCACAGCTACAAGGTGAGTTAAAAACAGGTCATATCTACACATCAAGAGTAACAGAAGTAGCAGGTGATAAACTACTTGCAACTGTAATTGATGACAAATAATACAGTTAGCTTTTTTAAATAAGACAATTTTTATCTTAAATGAGTTAAACTACAAAAAATAGAATACAACGGTATAGAATATGAATAACCGTTTAATAAAATAAAAGGTAATAGTTATGGAAGTATATTTAGACAATAACTCAACTACACAAATGGACCCAAAAGTTCAAGAGGTTTATTGTGATAGTGTTAAAAAATTTGGAAATATCAATGTAATATACAACAAAGGTATAGAAGCAAGAGCACTTTTAAATGATGCTTACGATAAGTTATATGACGGTATAAATGCTGCTGATGAAGATGATATCATCATCACATCTTCAACTACTGAAGGTAACAATATAGTATTGAAAACATTTTTAGATAAGTTTTTAAGAGGAGATGAGAAAAACCATATCATCTCAACAGTTGCAGAGCACTCATCTATAAAAGCACCTTTAAAGTACTGTAAAGAGATGGGTATGGATGTAACTTATATAGGTACTGATGCAAACGGTTTAGTAAAACTTGATGAGTTAGAAGCCGCTATCACACCTAAGACTTGTTTAGTTTCAGTATTAACAGCTTCAAATGAAACGGGAGCTATTCAAGATATCAAAGCTATATCTGCTATTTGTAAAAAACATGATGTGTTTTTCCACAGTGACGGTGCACAGGCAATTGGTAAGATGAAAGTTGATGTTCAAGATTTAGGAGTAGATTACTTCTCTTTCTCTGCACATAAATTTCACGGACCAAAAGGTGTAGGTGCATTGTATGTAAAAGGTGGAGTTCCGTACTCTACACAGATGCATGGTGCAAAAAATGTAATGGGTGGAAAAAGAGGTGGATCTTTATACAATAATGGTGTTGCTGCTATGGCAACAGCTGTAGAGATAGCAAATATAAATCTATCTTTCCTAGACCATACAACAAAAGCACTAAGAGATAAACTTGAAGATGCATTTTTAGCAATACCAGATACTAAGTCGTATGTACCAAGAGAGCATAGACTTGACAACCTTGTGGCTATCTCTTTTAAAGGGATAGAAGGTGAAGCTATGTTATGGGATATGAACGAGCATGGTATTTATCTTTCAACTGGTTCAAGCTGTTCAAGTGAAGACCTAGAAGGTTCTGCTGTTGTTGAAGCACTTGGTGAAAAAACTGAGATAGCAAATGCAACTGTTATGTTTGCACTTAGTAAGTTTACAACTGAAGAAGAGATTAATTATGTAATAGAGAAGGTAAAAGCTACTGTTGAAAGACTTAGAGAGATCTCTATGACATACGCAAAGCAAGAAGCATTC
>JAYEKV010000019.1:0-2590 GCA_034716855.1 Campylobacterota bacterium
ATTTCACATTCCATTTTGATCCTTTTTATATTTATTTATCTTATTAAAATAATTCTATAACTTTTAAAGTTTTATTTGTAGCTCTAATATTATATTGTATTTCTTTTTTATCAATTTTAGAACTAAATTAGTAATAATAGCACAACTTGTAAATATCCAAGTATCATCTTTTAACAACAAGTAAGCACAAGACTTATAACTAAATTTAAGAGATAATATATTGGCATCTAAAAATACTCTCATATTTCAAGAGTCATTTAGTCTTTTATTGACTTTTTCACAAGTGAACAAGTCTCATACCTTTTAATAGATATAAATGCTTCTAGTTTTCTTATTTTGTGCATTCTTTATATTTTCATTTTTTAAGTTTTTAAAATATTTGTTTGTGAACTATGCTCTTTTTTGCTATCTCATTATCTAATAAAAAGTTTTTCTACAAGTCATAATCATTTTCTATATATTCATATATACTATCATACTTACACTTAATCATTAAAGTTAATAAAAGTACCTTTTTATTTCTGAATTATAGTTTGTTTAAACTTTGAACACACTGAGTTATAATCAGCCACACAGAGCTTATAAAATGACTACTTATCTTCATATATCAAGAAAAAGGAAGCATAATCTTGAACTGTGCACCTTTATACTTTTCACCGTTATGATCGTATGTAGTATTTGAGGCTTCTATATCTCCACCCATACCGTTTATTATTAGGTCATGTGTCATATTTAGACCAAGGCCGGTACCGTTGCTTTCCTCTTTTGTTGTAAAGTAAGGATCGAAGATCTTTGGTAATATATCAGCAGGTATTCCACCTGCATTGTCTTTTAAGATTATGACTGCATTTTTACCTTCACTGTATGTAGTTATGAAAAAATAGCGTTTTGACTTGATATTTTTAAATTCATCTTTTGAGTTATTAAATATATTTATAAAACACTGAATAAGCTCATTTGGATAGCCAAAAATTGTTATATCATCTTCTATATTTGTTTCTAGGATTATCTGACTACTTTTGATTTCACCTTGAACCAGATGTAAAAAACTATCTATATCAGAAGACAGATCAAATCTTGCCTGCTTTCTATCGCCTTTTATAAAGTTTCTAAAGTCATCTATGGTTTTTGAGAGATATTGTGCATTGTCATTAATATTATGACATGTTTCATTAAACATATCATCAGTAAGTGTACCAAACTCTTTTTGAACCAATAATCCAGTAGCACTTGAGGAGATAACTGACAATGGCTGCCTCCACTGGTGTGCAATATTTCCTATCATTTCACCCATTGATACATGATGTGCTTGATTTGCTATGATCCGATCTTGTTTTATAACTGCTTCATTTAACTTTTCTTTGTCTGTTATATCTTTTATATAATATATTATTCTTATATTTTTATCAATTTCATCTTTTAAAAGAGATAAAGTAATATCAGTGATAATAGTTTGATCACTTTTATCTTTTAAAACTACTTTGCCATTATACTCTTCATTTTCTATAAAATCTACAACAGCTTGTTTCAAACTTGAACTGTTTTCTTTTGTATAGAGTGTATCTATATTTTTTCCAACTATCTCATCACTTTCGTATCCAAAAAGATTTTGTGCACTTATATTCCAACTGATTATAGTACCTTGCATATCTGTTGTAATGATACAGTCTTGTATCTGCTCTATGATCTGTGCTTGTTCTGAAAGTCTTAGTTGTGTCATTTTAAGCTCAGTAATATCTCTACCTGAACCTACGACTCCTATAATGTTTCCGTCTTTATCATAAAATGGTGCTTTATGAACTTCCAAATAAAGCATTTTACCTTTTACATTACCAAACTCTTCAAATTTCATTGGTTTATTTGCTTCTATAACTTGTTTGTCACTGTCAAAACACAGCTCTCCAAAAGTATGCCAGTCCAGTCTATCTTTGTATTTTTCTCTTTCTCTTAATGCAAAAAAGATATCTGTTTTACCAATAGGCTCATCAATATCATCTGCCATAAGTAAGCCGTCACATATAGCTTGATTGGCATATATATAAACTCCATCCAAGTCTTTTATCCATAACATATCAGGTAAATGAAGGGTAAGTAGTTTTAATAAACTCGAATCAGCCTTAGAAAGATTAACAAGGTCAAATGGCATAGTATACTCCAAAAATAATCTATGCTATGATATTAAAATAAACTTAAAATAAATTAATAAATTTCTTAATAAATATATTCATTTTAAAATCTACCTTCTAATGTACCTAAAAATCAAAGTGTATCTTCAATATCGTTTATATATTGGTTTAGAGTTTTTTCGTTAATCATTTCGATTTCTGATTTATCATAAATAGATAATAGATGTATACTATCACCGATCTTTACATAATAATAAACTCTATACCCTGCACTTTTACCTTTGTTTTTATTACTGTTGGCAATTCTGATTTTATGTAAATTGTTTTTGATAGTTATTGAGTGTTTATGATAATCTTCAAAATTATCTATAAAATTTAAAAGATCATCTTTTATTAAATTGTATTTTTTCGAAAGCTTTTTAAACTGCTTATCAAATAGATCAACCGTCTCAAAGTTCATTAAG
>JAYEKV010000020.1:0-2587 GCA_034716855.1 Campylobacterota bacterium
ATCATAGCAGGTACTCCCGTAGTATAGCTTACTGCTTGTGCTGTAGTTTCTTTGTAACACTCTTGGTGATCACAGATATTATAGATGTAGTATTTTTTTCTTTTACCGTCTTTTATACCTTCACAGATACACCCAATATTTGTTTTACCGTGAGTTCTTGGTCCTAAGCTTGCAGGATCAGGAAGAAGTGTCTTTAGAAACTCTATTGGTATTATCTTCTGTCCTTGGTGTTCAACAGGCTCAATACCTAACATACCTACATTTTGCAAACAGTTCATATGTTGGATATAAGCATCTCCAAAAGTCATAAAGAATCTTATCCTTTTAAGTCCCTTGATATTTTTTGCCAAACTTTCCAACTCTTCGTGGTATAAAAGATAAGAAGGCTTTACTCCCACTTCAGGATAGTCATGGTCTATTCTAATTTCAAGTGGTTTAGTTTCTATCCATTTGCCCTCTTCCCAGTATCTGCCGTTTGCTGATACTTCTCTTAAGTTTATTTCAGGGTTGAAGTTCGTAGCAAAAGCATATCCGTGGTCTCCCGCATTACAATCCATGATGTCGATATACTCTATAGTATCAAGATAGTTTTCTTCTATATATTTTACAAATACACCTGTAACACCTGGATCAAATCCGCTTCCTAAAAGTGCCGTAAGGTTTTGTTCTTTGAAGTTACCATCTCTTGCCCACTGTTCTTTGTACTCAAATTTTGCTTCATCAGGGTGTTCATAGTTTGCTGTATCTATATAGTGAGTTTGTGTAGCTGTACAAGCATCCATAATTGTAAGGTCTTGATATGGAAGTGCCACATTTAAAACAACTTTCGGTTTTACTTGACCAATTAGCTGTATAAGGTCAGGGACTCTATCCGCATCAACAGTAGTTATATTAATATCTACACCCGTTTTATCTTTTACTGTTTTAGCAATAGTTTCACACTTGCTAAGAGTTCTGCTTGCAAGTGTGATATTTTCAAATGTATCTATATTCATAGCACACTTGATAGTTGCAACAGTACTTACACCGCCTGCTCCAATTATTAATATACCTTTTTTTTCCATGAGTATGTCCTAAAAATCATTTTATAGGAAATTTTATCATATTTATGCTCAAATTTAGGGTATTTTTTATTTTTTTCTTGCCTTTAAATAAGCACGCTTGGGAGCTGGGTACCCTTCACAAGTTTTTGAACTATCTTCTGGATCTAAAAAGTCATTTAAACTTTGGTCAAAAGTCCATGGAGTAACTCTTTGTTCTTTTTCATCTGTTTTTGTTATCTCTATTAGCTCCACATCAACAAATCCTGCTCTGTTTAGCCAATTTTTAAAGCAGTTAACTGTAGGTACAAAATAGATATTTGGTATCTTTGCATATCTGTCGTGTGGAGTTAAACATACTTCATCTTCACCGTCTATCATAAAACTGTCTACTATAATTTCACCACCGGGATTTAAAGCTCTGTTTAGTGACTTTAGACTAGCAATAGGATCACTTCTATGATAAAGCACACCAAGCATAAATATAAAATCAAATTTATGCTCATAAAATTCAAGATGCTCCACACCCAATAGCTCATACTTTATATCACTTTTTACAAAATGATTCACCATATTGAACTGTATATTAAAATGAGGTGCAGGGTCAAAACCTACAAGTTTTTTTGGTTTATCTTCAAGCATTCTAAACATATAATAGCCATTGTTACACCCTACATCTGCTACAACTTTATCTTTTAAATCAAAGTGAGGTCTTAAAAGATTGTACTTAAGATTACTCTGCCATTCACTATCTATATCTATTCCTGCTAGACTAAAAGGCCCTTTTCTCCAAGGTATAAGTACTTTTAGATTATCTTCCAGTCTTTTGTGATCATCTTTTGACAAACTGTCTTTATTACCTGATGTTACCCAGTCTTGTAGTTTTGTATCTATATTGGCTGTATCGATTGTTCGTATTTTGTCCAAAGCTTCCATCATAGGTTTTACATTTTTCCATGTAAACCATTTTTCACGCTCTTCTCTTACTTCACTTAAGTTCAAAAAATTTCCTTATATATTTCATAAAGCGGCATTATAGCTAATTTTTAATTAGTACTATTTAACAGTTTTTCTCTTTTCATATATCCATGATTTTATACCATTTTGGAGGTGATATACATTTTGATATTTTAGCTTTTTTGATAAAAAACCTCCTACAGTTCCTGTTCTATTACCTGATCTGCAAACTAGAACAAATGGCTGAGACTTATCTTTTACATATCTTTGAAACTTCTGCATCCAGCTATCTATATTATATTGACCAGTAGCAGTAAAGAACATAATCTTCTTTGAACTTGGTACTACTCCCGTTTCACTCCACTCAGGTGGTATTCTTATATCTATTACTACTATATTTTTGTCTATCATCTCTTGCAGTTGAGATGGAGTAAGACCTTTGAAGTCAGCATATGAAACTGAAAATAACAAAGCAAAAAGTAGAACTATTTTTTTTAACATCTTCTATCCTTAAAATAAAATTTATTATATACAAAGTTTATTAACAAGATGTTAATAATACTTTATGACAGAGGCAATATTATTTTAAA
>JAYEKV010000021.1:0-11032 GCA_034716855.1 Campylobacterota bacterium
AGGTTCTAAGTGAAAAGTCTTATGAGTTATTTAAAGCAATTGGACGAGAACTACACGATAAAACAACACTTATAAGTGTAGGTGGAATTGGTGATGCACAAGATGCATACAGAAGAATAAAAGCAGGAGCATCGCTTATACAGATATATAGTGCCTTTATCTTCCAAGGACCTGCTATGTGTAAAAACATAAACAATGAACTAATAGAGCTACTAAAAGCTGATGGATATAATAATATCTCTGAAGCAATTGGGGCAGATTTTAAGTAGGACTTAATATGCAGTTAGATTTAGAAAATATTGGTATCATAAAAAAAGCTTCAGTAAAACTAGATGGTTTGACTGTAATTGCTGGTGAAAATGATACTGGTAAGAGTACTGTGGGGAAAGCTTTGTACGCTTTAATAAAATCTATTTCAAATGATAAGTTATATCGTATAAACTTAAATAGCAATTTAAATAGTTACTTCAATAATCAAATATCAAAAAATGGTAAAATCATATTTCAAGATTTAGATAAAAAATTTAAAATATATATCAAAGACGATGAGGTGGTGGATAATTCTAATGAATTCAGAATTTTATTAACTGATATGTATAATCCTAATATTATTATGATAGAGACACCATTAATATGGAATTTGATGAAAGTATTTTCAAAACTTCCAATAATTGAACAAAAGATGGATATTGCATTAGAATATCCTGAAATTATGAAAGATTTACATTGGAATTTATCTTTTAAAAGTAAAAATGAAGGTATAGATATAATTCCTTTAATTAGCAAAATAATAAATGGTAGATTTGAACAAGATGACTTAGGTAATTACTTTTTTAAAAAAGAGAACGAAAATATAGAATTAGTAAATACAGCAACAGGTATAAAGTATTTCGGTATTTTACAAACCTTATCTAAGAATAATTATCTAAATGAAAATACTATTTTAATATTAGACGAACCAGAAGTTCATCTTCATCCAAAATGGCAGTTAAAAATGGCACAGTTGATTGTAGAGCTTGTAAAAAACGGTGTGAAGGTTTTGGTTAATTCTCACAGCCCTTATATGGTAGAAGCTTTACAAAGATATAGTGATAAAGAGAAGTTAGAAGATAAAACAAACTTTTATTTAGCAGAAGGTGGAGTAATAGACAAAATAGAAGATAGTAATTCTAAAACTTTATCAGAGATATTTGAAAAGTTATCTGAGCCTTTTAATGAATTTGATAAAATGGATAGTGAAAAATTGCAAAATGGCTGATGTTAAATCTATTTTTAAATCTAAATTTAATGATTTTAAAAGTACATTAAAAAGTACTAGTTATGATAAACTAAAAGAAGAATATTTATGTAATGATGAAAGTCAAAAGGTTTTTGATTTTGATAATATTATTAAAAAAGTATATCCACATAAGCAACCTGCTTCTTATGATGCTTTATTGTTAGATGAAAATAATATTTTTTGTGTAGAGTTTAAAAATGAAAGATACTCAGATATAGATAAAGAACAGTTACATAAAAAGTTAATTAATAGTAAAGAAGCAATGGATGATATATTTAAAAAAAATAACATACAAGTAAAAGATTATAATTTTGTCTTTTGTGTTGCTTATAAAAATACTAAAACAAGATGGCGAAGAGCTATTGAAAAAAATACAATCCAGTTTGAATTAGAACAATATAAAGGAAAATACTTTGATGAAATATATACAAATGATGTACAGTTTTTCACAAATGAGTATAAAAAATATTTTCAAAAGGCTTTAGAATGTTAAATGTAAATAAACTAACAAAACTAATAATACTAACGATACTAATACAAGGAGTAGTAATGGCACAATCAGCCTTACCAAAATATTATGAAAAAACTTTAAAAAACGGTCTTAAAGTTGTAGCAATACCTATGGACAACGATAGTGGTGTAATAACTACGGATATATTTTACAATGTGGGAAGCCGTGATGAGATCATGGGGAAAAGTGGTATTGCTCATATGCTTGAACACTTAAACTTTAAATCTACAAAGAACCTAAAAGCAGGGGAGTTTGATGAGATAGTTAAAGGTTTTGGTGGAGTAAACAATGCTTCAACTGGATTTGACTATACGCACTATTACATAAAGTCAAGCTCAAAAAATCTTGATAAGTCTTTAGAGCTATATGCTGATCTTATGGAAAATCTTACGCTAAAAGATGAAGAGTTCCAGCCAGAAAGAGATGTGGTAGCAGAGGAAAGAAGATGGAGAACAGATAACAACCCTATGGGATATTTGTACTTCAAACTATTTAACAACACATTTACATATCATCCATATCATTGGACACCGATAGGTTTTATGTCTGATATTCAAAACTGGAGTATAGATGATATAAAACAGTTCCATGATAAGTTCTACTCTCCAAATAATGCTATAGTAGTTGTAGCAGGTGATATAACAAAAGATGATGTATTTAAAACAGCAAAAAAACACTTTAAAAAGATCAAAAACAAATATGAGAACAAAGATGAAAAGTTCTATATGCAAGAACCTGAACAAGATGGTGCAAAAAGGATAACAGTACACAAAGATACACAAGTGCAGATGTTGGCTATAAACTTTCATATACCAAACTTTACACATGAAGACCAAGTGGCTTTAAGTGCTCTTAGTGAACTTCTAAGCTCAGGTAAAAGTAGTAGATTAAATGAACTTCTTGTGGATAAAAAACAACTTGTAAATACAATATACGCTTACAATATGGAGCTTAAAGATCCTGGGGTTTATATGTTCTTGGCTGTTTGTAATCCAACTGTAAAGGCAGAGGATGTAGAGAAACTTATCTGGGAAGAGATAGAGAAAATAAAATCAGGGGATGTGAAACAAAGTGAACTTGACAAGATCAAGATCAATACAAAATCTGATTTTATATTTGCACTTGAAAGTTCAAGTTCTGTAGCATCACTTTATGGTAGTTACTTAAGTAGAGGAGATATAACTCCATTGATGACTTATGAAAAAGATATTGAGAAGTTAAAAGTTGAAGATATTGTAAGAGTTGCAAAAAAATACTTGATAGATGATACAAGTACTACACTTATTCTTAAGAAGGATAAGAATTAAGATTTAATTTTTAAAACTTATTTATACTATCAAAAAACTTGAGATCATATTCGATCTCAAGAATTGTATGGTAGGTAAATATTATTTATTTAAATCAAGTATATCTAAGATAATATTTGTAGCTTTGTTTACTTTTATTATCTTCTCTTGTATCTTGTATACTTCCGTATTTGGTGTTCTATATGATATTTGACCGTACTCTGTGTCTCTTAATCGTATACCTTGATCTAATATTCGCTGGTCTAGTACTTTACCTTTTACAAGCTTTGTTCTCCAACCAGAAGGAAGCTGTCCACCTCTTTTTAGTTTTTTCTGTAAACCGTAAGGAAGATTCTTTTTATTTTTAAACTCTTTATTGTTATGTTTGTTTTGTTTTGCCAATGCAGATGTTCCGTATAGTAAAGAACAACATATCAATGATGCTGTAATTTTTCCTATTTTCATGATTGTCTCCTTTTGTAGGTATGATTAAATTATATAGCTTTAAAGATTAATATAAAATATAATATATCTCATAGTATTTACATATTTATTTTACTAGATAATAACTTCATAACAATTTTTTAGATATAATCTATGATAAATTTAAAATATTGTTGCGGCAATCGTAAGGGATTATAAAAAATGTTAAAGATCTTTTCAAAAATATTTGGAACAAGAAACGATAAAGAAGTAAAAAAATATAAAAAGAGAGTTGATAGGGTAAATGCACTGGAGTCTAAGTATACGGCTATGAGTGACAGTGAACTTCAAGAAAGCTTCAATGCATTGAAAGTTTTAGTTCAAAATGAAGAAAAATTGTTGGATGAAGTAATTTATGATAGTTTTGCTATCACAAGAGAGGCTGCAAAAAGAACTTTAGAGATGAGACACTATGATGTGCAGATCATTGGTGGTATGGTTCTTCATGATGGAAGAATATCAGAGATGAAAACAGGTGAGGGTAAAACACTTGTAGCAACACTTCCTGTAGTTTTAAATGCTATGACAGGTCTTGGTGTACATGTAGTAACGGTAAATGACTATCTTGCAAGTAGGGATGCAAAAGAGCTAGAGCCTTTATATAACTTTCTTGGATACAGTGTAGGTGCAGTTACAGGTGACTTACAAGGTGAAGGTGAAAGAAAAAAAGCTTATGGCAGTGATATTGTGTATGGTACAAACAATGAATTTGGATTTGATTTTTTAAGAGACAATATGTACTACTCTTTAGAGGAAAAAGTACAAAGAGGACATAACTTTGTTATTGTTGATGAGGTTGACTCTATTTTGATTGATGAAGCAAGAACCCCCCTTATTATCTCAGGACCTACAAACAAAAAAGGTGCAAACTACAACAAAGCACATGAGATAGCTCTAAAACTTGAAAAAGGTGAAAAAATAGAAGCTACAAAGCCTGAAGAGGAAGATAAGATCTCAGGAGACTTTATAGTAGATGAGAAAAATAAAGTTGTACTTTTAACAGAAGAGGGGATCGAGAAAGCACAAGAACTTTTTGATGTAGACAATCTTTACTCACTTGAAAATGCATCTCTTTCTCACAATCTAGATCAGGCTTTAAAAGCAAGCTATATTTTTGAAAAAGATGTTGATTATGTGGTGCAAAACAATGAAGTTGTTATTGTTGATGAGTTTACTGGAAGACTAAGTGAAGGTAGAAGATACAGTGACGGACTTCATCAGGCACTTGAAGCAAAAGAAAATGTTGCAATTCAAGAAGAGTCTCAAACACTTGCAGATGTAACTTTCCAAAATTACTTTAGAATGTATGATAAGTTATCAGGTATGACAGGAACAGCTCAGACTGAAGCTACAGAGTTTGCAGAGATATATGGACTTGATGTTGTATCAATCCCAACAAATGTAAAGATTTTAAGAGATGATAAAAATGATCTTATTTATAAGTCTGAAAAAGAGAAGTTTGATGCAGTTTGTGCAAGGATAAAAGCGATAAATAAAACAGGTCAGCCAATATTGGTTGGTACAGCATCTATAGAAAAATCTGAATATCTTCATGCTCTTCTTAAAAAAGAGAAGATACCTCATACGGTACTTAATGCAAAACAGCATGATAAAGAGGGTAAGATAGTTGAAGATGCAGGTCAAAAAGGGGCAGTGACAATAGCTACAAACATGGCAGGTAGGGGAGTAGATATTAAACTACCTAAAGAGTGTCTTGATCTTGGTGGTCTTGTGATCATAGGTACTGAAAGACATGAAAGTAGAAGAATAGATAATCAGCTAAGAGGTCGTGCCGGTAGACAAGGTGATGTTGGTGAGTCTCAGTTCTATTTATCTTTAGAAGATAATCTTTTAAGGATATTTGGATCAGATAAAATAGCAGGTGTTATGAATAGATTAGGACTTGAAGAGGGTGAACATATTGAGTCAGGTATGGTTACAAGAGCTGTTGAGAATGCACAGAAAAAAGTTGAGAATATGCACTTTGAGAGTAGAAAGCATCTGCTTGAGTATGATGATGTTGCAAATGAACAAAGAAAAGTTATATACAACTTCAGAGATAACCTTTTAGACCAAGATTATGATATAGGTGTAAAAATAGATGAAAACATAGTTGAATTTGCCCAAACTATTATTGAAAATGCAAAAGATGTAAGTCCAAGTGCTATGGCTGAAGATCTAGACTACAATAATATTATCTTGAAGTTAAAAGAAGAACTTAATGTTGAGATCTCAAAAGAAGACATAGAATCAAATGACTTTGATGTAATAGAGCAAAAGCTTGTAACTATTTTAAAAGATACTTATGAAGAAAAGATGTCAGTTCCTGCATCTGATCAAAGAGATGAGATAGAGAGAGTTCTTTATCTTCAAGTACTTGACAACTCTTACAGAGATCACCTGTATGCGATGGATACACTTAAAACAGGTATAGGTCTTAGAGGTTACAATCAAAAAGATCCTCTTGTAGAGTATAAAAAAGAGAGCTACAATATGTTTATTGAACTTATCTCTTCTATTAAATATGAAATTATAAGAATATTATTCTCTGTACAGTTAAGAGATGAAGAGGAAGCAAGAAAAGAGCAAGAAGCACTTGAGAGATTAAAAGAACAGATGGAGTCTTCTGTAGAGGATATCTCTTTAAGTTCTGAGGAAAAAAAGCCAGTAATAGAGAAAAAGATACCTAGAAATGCTCCTTGTCCATGTGGAAGCGGTAAAAAATATAAGCAGTGTTGTGGTCAAAGTGGACCTAAAAAAGGTGTATTGGCTAAATAGTCATAAAGTATCTTTATATGAAAAGTGACGAGTTTTTTATGCAAGAAGCTGTAAAAGCAGCTAAAGAGGGTATAAAAAAAGGTCAGACACCTTTTGGCACAGTGATAGTAAAAGATAATAAGATCATAGTATCCGCACACAATCAAGTCTGGCAAGATACGGATATTACGGCTCATGCTGAGATAAACGCTATAAGAAAATGTTGTAAAGAGATTGAAGATATTGATCTTAGTGACTGTGAGATTTATACTACTTGTGAACCTTGTCCTATGTGTTTTAGTGCAATACATTGGGGCAGGTTCAAAAGAATAATATACGGTGCTTCAATAGAAGATGCTAAAGATGCAGGTTTTAATGAACTTGATATACCTAACAGACAGATGAAAGAACTTGGCGGTTCAGGCGTTAGTCTCACATCTAATGTATTAGCAAAAGAGTGTAAAGAGTTGTTTGCTCTTTGGAATAAAACAAATAAAAGTACTGCATATTAAAGCAAAAAATGAATACAAAACTTATAAATTTTATAATAAAAAAATACCTTAAATTTGACAAAAAGAATCCCTTTATATCTATAAGTGCAATATTGGCATTTGTAGGAGTTGCTGTAGGTGTTATGGTACTTATAGTTGCGATGGCTATTATGAATGGTACTGCAAAAGAGTTTGAAGATAAGCTTTTTACTATGAACTACCCTTTGAGTATCTACCCCAAAATAAATGGTGCTGTTGATAATTATCTACTTGAGGATCTTGAGGAAAAATTTCCCCATATGGAATTTTCACCTTACCTTACATCTCAGGTTATGATACAAAGTGAAGACTCAATGTCAGGTGGTGTAATATTTGGTGTAGATAAAGAGAAAGAATCAAAGATCAACAAAATTTATAAAGAAGCTGTAAAAGACAGGGATAACTTAAAAAAATATGATGTTATTTTAGGGCAAGGGATAAAAGATGATCTTTTTATAGATAAAGGTCAAAAAGTGACTCTGTATTTTACCAGTGTAGATCCAAGCGGTTTTTCTATGATGCCAAAACTTAAAAGATTTACCTATGAAGGGGAGTTTAGATCAGGACTTACCGCATATGATAAGTCATATATGTATACTTCTATTGAGGCTTTAAGAACTGTGCTTAAAAAAGATGATACTTACTTCGATGGTATACATATCTATAGTGAAGAACCTTTTAAAGATATTGAACTTTTACGAAAAGAGTTACCTAAATTTGGTGTAGGTGTTGTTGGATGGTGGCAACAAAACGGAAACTTCTTTGCGGCAATGGAGATGGAGAAAAAAGCTCTTTTTATAGTACTTATGCTTATCATCCTAATAGCTTCTTTAAATATCATAAGTTCACTTCTTATGACAGTTATGAGCAGGCGTAAAGAGATAGCACTTTTATTGTCTTTGGGAGCTAGTACAAAAGAGGTGAAACATATCTTTTTAAGACTTGGTATTGTTATAGGATACACAGGAATAGCCGTAGGTGTTCTGCTTGGATTTGGAGGGATGTATCTGCTTGAAAACTTTGATATTATCTCACTTCCTGCTGATGTATACGGGACTAGTAAATTACCTTTGGAGCTTGATATGGTTGATTTTGTATCTATTGTTGCAGGTTCAATGGTGATAGTGTTTTTATCTTCATATTATCCGGCTGTTAAAGCTACAAAAATTGATGTATTGGATGTGCTTAGAAATGAATAGAAAAGTGTTTAAAATAATACTATTTTTTTGTTTTTTGAATTTAGCTTTATATGCACAAGAGTTAAAAAAAGTTTCTGTGCAGTTACAGTGGAAACATCAATTTGAGTTTGCAGGTTTTTATATGGCAAAAGAGAAGGGCTACTTTAAAGATGCAGGACTTGATGTACATATCAAAGAGTTTGATTTTGGTATAAATATAACACAAGATGTAGCAAAAGGAGAAACCACTTTTGGTACAAGCTACTCCTCTGTAGTTTTAGAAAAGTCAAAGGGTGCTGATATAGTACTTTTAAATGCTTTTTTGCAATCTTCTCCACATGTATTGGTTAGTTTAAAATCCTCAGGTATAAATAGTATCAGAGACTTTAAAGGTAAGCGTCTTATGATTAATGATGATGCGGCTCAAACAGCATCATTTACATCTATGCTAAGATCTGAGAATGTCTTGTTAAAAGATATGATAGTGATGAAGCCAAGTTTTGATATCCATGACCTTATTGAGGGTAAAGCAGATATAGTTACTGCTTTTAAGTCAAATGAACTGTATGAGCTTGATAAACTTGGTATTGAGTATAATGTATGGGATCCTAAAGATTATGGTTTTGATCTTTATGATGCTATATGGTTTACTTCAAATAAATTTCTTCAAAATAATAGAGATACAGTGATAAAGTTTCAAAAAGCTTCAAAAAAAGGATGGATGTATGCTTTTAATAATATAGATGAAACTGTTGACCTTATATTAAAAAAGTACAATACTCAAAATAAAACAAAAGAAGCATTTAAATATGAGGCTTTGATTTTAAAAGAACTTGCATTAAACGGTGTAGATAAGTTTGGAAATATAGATAAAAGTAAAATTCAAAGAACTATAGATATTTATAATATATTGGGGCTTATAAAAAATAAAATAGATATGAATTTATTTATTTTTGATATAAATAAAATCCTATTGACACAAAAGGAACAAGAGTATTTAAAAAGTCATAAGCTTATTCGAATGTGTAATAATCCAAATTGGAAACCTATAGAGTTTATAGAAGATGATAAGATGCAGGGTATTGTAATAGATACAGTGAAACTTTTAGAGATGAAATTAGGCGTTAAAATAAAACATATTCCAACAGCTTCATGGTCAGAGTCTCAGAAATACTTAAAAGAAAAAAAGTGTGATATCTTACCTGCGGCTATAAAAACAGAAAAAAGATCAAAGTATGCAAACTTTACTAAACCATATTTAAACTATAAACTTGCAATAGTAACAAGAAACGACAAGCCTTTTATTGATAATGTTGAAGAGTTAGTGAATAATAATAGAACTATATCAAGAAAAAAAGCATCAGGTTTGATACATAAATTAAGATCAAAATATCCAAATGTTAATATAATAGAAACAGAAGATTACCTAGAAGCGTTACATAAGGTATCTAAAGGGGAAGCTTATTGTACAATTGCAACTCTTCCTGTAGTATCTTCAAGTATAAAAGAATTTTCATTTAATAATCTTCAAATAGCCGGATATACTGATATGACTTATAACTTAAGAATAGCAGTAAGAGATGATAAGCCTGAACTATTAAATATACTAAATAAAGGACTATCAACAGTTACAAAGAATGAACATAATAAAATATATGAAAAATGGGCAAATATAAAATTAGAGGAAAAATTTGATTATTCTTATATTGTATACACTTTGATATTTGTACTATTCATCTTTTTTGTAGTGATATTAAGACAGCTGATCTTAAAGAAACAAAATAAAATGCTAATGCAAATGGTTGATGAAAGAACATCTGAATTAAAAGAGCTTAATGAAAGTTTGGAACAAAGAGTCGCAAAAGAAGTTGCAAAAAACAGAGAAAATGAACTTAAGATGTTAGAACAGTCCAAGATGGTAGCAATGGGTGATATGATAGGAAATATAGCTCATCAGTGGAGGCAGCCTTTAAGTGTTATATCTACTATAGCTACTGGATTATTAATGAAAAAAGAGTTTAATATACTTGATGATGAAGAGTTTGAAAAACAGTTAAAGTTAGTAAATGAAAACACACAGTACCTATCACAAACTATAGATACATTTAGAGACTATATAAAAGAGAAAAAAGAGTACAAAGAAGTAGTTGTACAAGATAGAATAAAAATGGCACTATCGATAGTTGAAGCAACACTTAATAATAATTATATAAAACTCACAACTAATATAGATAATATAGAACCTATAAAATTACAACTTGTAGTTGGCGAGCTTTCTGAAGTTTTAATAAATATTATTAACAATGCTAAAGATATTATAATAGAACAAGAGATTGAAGATGGTTGGATAAAAGTAGAACTTGAAAAATATGATAATAAAGTTGTAATAACTATAGAGGATAATGGAGGAGGTATTCCTGAAGATATTAAGCTTAAGATTTTTGAACCTTACTTTACTACAAAACATCAATCACAAGGTACAGGTCTTGGGCTTCATATAAGTTATTCTATTGTGAAGGATAGTTTAAATGGAAATCTCTATGTAGAAAATACAAAAAGCGGTGCCAAATTTTTTATTGAGTTGCCTTTAAACTCTTAGCATTTTAAATAAGGCTGTTAAATACTTGTAAACTCACATTGTGCTAAAACTATTGAAGTAAAAACTACTTCTTGACTTTTTCTCAATAATTTTACAGATATATGACAGTTATTATTATGCAAGGTAAACTCAATCTATCCATTTATTAATATTAGTTTAAAGTTATAGTGATACAATTTGTATAATAGATTAAAGGAACTCATATGAAAATTGCTAACGATAACTCAATAAATACACTTCTAGCACAAAAACAGTCTCAGTCGAATGGTATTTTGAGTACTGGATTTAGTTCACTTTTGAATCAAAACAGTACTGAATCAGATAAAGAAAAAGAGGAGTCTTCATCTAAAAACTTAAACAATCAATTGCAGTTTTTACAAAATAAAGCATATTTAAATAAAGCAGCATT
>JAYEKV010000022.1:0-10889 GCA_034716855.1 Campylobacterota bacterium
ATACAAAACAACTTAAATTTTTCATATTTCAATACTTCCCCTATTTGTTAGTTAGGCTTTTTAGTCGTTTCAGTATGATATATTATTTATCTACCCAATAATGAATTTTTGAAAAAATTAAGTATTAGCTAAACAAAAATATATCAATTACACTTTGAAAAAAGCCCGACAAACTAACAAACAGGCAAAGCCTTGAAAAAGAAAAAGAGTGAGTTCTTTTATCTTCTTAAAATTGAAAAATAAGAGATAAGAAAAAACCCTCAAAATCTTCAAAAGGCAAAACAATTTTAAGGACATACAATGACAAAAGAACAAATTAAAAGAGAGTTTGAAGAAATTCAAGGTATAAACGAAGCAAAAGTTATATTTAAAAGATTAGCTAAAATATTACATCCTGATGTAGGTGGAACAAATGAACAATTTAAACTACTAAATACTATCTATAATGATATATTAGAAAATAAAATCTACTTTTCAAATGATAGTAAGTTTGATATAGAACTAGAAAAAATAATATCTCAAATACTACACTATGAAAATATCACAATAGAAGTTGTAGGCTCTTGGATTTGGTTAAGTGGAGATACTAAAATAATCAAAGATAAATTAAAAGATTTAAATTTTAAATGGGCTAGTAAAAAGAAGATGTGGTACTACGGAGAGATGAAAGGAAGAAGCCCTAAGCAAAAATCTATGAGTGAGATTAAATCTAAATATGGATGTGAAACTTTAAAAACTAAAGGTAAATATAAAATAGCTAGTTAATTCTGGCTGTTTTTTTGGAGTGGTTAAAAATAAAATTTTGCAAAATTGCATTTTGCTATTGCTTCTTTTTTGGTTTTATTGTGCTAAAATTGTGTCATATTTATACGAGCTTCACACTAATAGCAAGTTTGTATTTTGTTAGAAAGTCAATAAATAAGGTGTTTTAATGTTTTTACCGTACTATACGATACAATTTAAAATAGTCCTACCTATCAAATAGAACAATTTTTAATTTTTACTATCTTCTTTCGAAATGGTGCTTTTAGTAAATTTTACATATTTGTCTTCACTTGGTTGGACTACAAGTATCAAACCATATAAAGATAAAAATACACCAATTATAATACCTATTCTTATAAGCACTGTTTTTTCAAATTTTACACGAGACAGATACAGCACAAGTGCTACACCTGCTATAAATAATAATAATCCTATTTTCATTTGGCTTACGATAGAAGAGCTATGTTTTTTGCCTGTAAAGCATTTGCCTGTGTTTGCATTAAGTAGCCTATTTGTGTCTGTAGATTTGTTTTACTGAAATCTGACACCTCTTTAGAGTAATCAATATCTAAAATAGTAGATTTAGCAGATGCTATCTCTTTTTCAGTTGACATTGCATTTCTTGCATATGATTCAAATTGGTTTTGTGCTGAACCATAGTCTGAAGCATATACCGCAAGCTGATCCATCCCTTCGTTAATGGCATCTAGAAGTCCATCTCTAGACTCGCTGTTTGTAGCAAAGTCAGACATAAAAGATTTTAGTTTTTCAGATATACTTTTTGTATCCGCTTTACTCATCTCTATAATAGAATCATCTGAAACTATTGATATGTCATCAGTGGTATCACCTTGTGTTTCTAAAAGTTTTTGCCCATTATAGTTTGTTGATTCGGAGATTCTTTCATACTCTTGGATATATTTAGATATTTGTTCAGCTATAGCACTTCTGTCATCTTGACTCATAGTTCCGTTCATAGATTTTAGTGTTTCAGTTTTAATATTTTCAAGAAGAGATTCTTGCTCTCTCATACCGCCTTGTGCAATCATGCTCATAGCAATACCACTGTTCATATTTTCTATAGACTGAGTTAAAGAACTTTTTTGTAAGCCTAGATTGTCAGATATGGCTAAGCCTGAAGCATCATCAGCAGCTTTGTTTACGGCTAAGGCACTACCTATCTTTTCAAGTGAATTAGCTTGAACTCCACTTAATCCCTGTATGTTGTACGAAGTATTAATATCCATAATAAACCCCCTTTTTTATATATACAGATTATATATAAATAGCCATTAAAAATATATTAATCTAGATTCTATTTATTAAGAGATTCTTTTATATTAGATATACTGTTCATTTCTATTTTGGGGTTGTCCAAACTTCCTTTTAAAGTAACAGTTGTATATATTTTACCACTTTTACCTAAAAAAATATTTCTTATGATCGGCAGTTTTCTTATAACTGAGGCATAGTCTTTCATAAAACTTATATCAATTTTTCCGTTTGTTTTGTTGTTTTTTATATCCATTACAACTGAACCGCTAAAGTCAATAAGTTTACTTTTAGTATTTATATCATACATGTTTAGGTATTTTGTTTTATCATTATATGTAAAATTAACATATCCGTCTTCTATACGATACTTAGTTGTATCAAAACCGCTTTGTCCAAGTCTGTATAAATTTGGAAGTGCTAACAGCGGATTGATAAGCGCAGGTGTGCTATTTATAAGTATCATAATATTATTTAAAGAAGTTAGGTTTTTAACATCTACTTCATTAAATCTAATTATACCTTTTGACAAATCATTTTGTTTATTTATATTTAAAGTGATATAACCGTCTTTAAACCAGTTCTTACCTAACAGTTTATTCATATAGTCGCTGTTTATATATTTTGATGAGATTTTTGTATCTTTATTTGTCTGGTTATATATAATGTTATTATATCCTTTGTTTATCTTTATTTGCATATTGTTTTCTTGGGATTTTAGTGTTAGTTCATCATAATAGAAAGTAAAATCATCATATTTAAGTAAACCGTTTTTTAATACCGCATCATATGAATGTTTTTGAATACTATCCTCTTTATTGTTCTTTTTATCAAATATATTACTAGAAAGATAAAGGCTAAAGTCTTCTGCTGCTATTTTGGTAGTATTTTCATCTTTTATATCTATTGTTATACTGCCTTTACCTTTTGTTTTTATACCTTTAGGTTTTAAATAATTGACAGCCTTGGTGATGTTTTGTACTGATATTTGTTTATCTTTATATATTGAATCTAATTGTGGTACAGTTACTTTTAGTTGATCTTGATACTGCATATCAAAAGTAAATTTTTTATTTACAAGATTTAAAATATCACCCCATTTATAATTTAAAACAAGATCACCGTATGTTCTTTTATCAACTATACTTGTTTCTATATTTGCAAATCCTTTATACTTTTTGTCCTTTTGAGTCATATAAAAACTACTGTATAAATTATCTTTTAGGTAGTTTAGTTTAAGTTTTTTAAATATGATCTCGTCATTGTATATACTTGCTGTTGATTTTTCGCTGGTTAGATCTATTTTTAAATCATTTTTATAATCTAAAGTATAAGCAACATTATCAAGATCGAAATAAATATCATCATTTATTTTTGTTTCTACATCAAATATTCCTGTGATTTTTGAGTTATTAAAGTCAAACAGATTTTCATATGTCAATGTATCACTTTTTAGATAAAAATTTTCACCTTTGTATTTATCAAAAGTTATTTTTCCTTTTGTTGTATTTTGATTTATCTGATATGTATCATCTATATGTATGGAAAGATTATGATCATAAATAAGAGCATCAAGTGTTGTATAAAAACTGTTGTTTTTGTAGTTGGTGTGAAAATTACTTATATCTATCTTATTTTTATAAACATATAAGTTGGAATTTCTATCTGTAAAGATATCTGCATTAAACTCTTTTTTAAAGTCTATATCAAAGTACCCATGCGTATCTTTAATATTTATTTTTTTGTAGTTAAGGTCTTGTATATGATATTTTCCTTTTGAGTATTCTTTTTCAAAATCTATAAATTGACTGGCAGATATATTATAATTAAGCTTTGAACTATTTTGATCATTTGTTTTAAATATACCTTGACCAAGCAGTTTATTATTTGATAGTGTTACATTAAGTTCCTCAACATAAACCTCTTTGTCATACACTTTTAGAAGTGCATTTTTTATATCAACTTTTGATGATACTTCAACTTTGTTCTTTAAAAAAGGGATCACGATTTTTGTATATATGTTATTTTGCTTACCGCTTATTTGTTCAATGGGAAGTGATACATCGTAATAAGTTAGTAGTTTTAAAAGTTCCGGTTTTAATTTATCCTTGGAATAAAGCCCAAGATAAAGCGTAGGATCGGTAGAAAGATTGGAAATAACCACTTTACTGTCATCAAGATCAAAATCTACATATTTTGGTTCTGTAAATTCAAAGTGAAGTGTATCATCATAAAGACTTAATTTACACTCTTTGGCTTTTATATTTTGAAGGTTCTTGTCAAATATAAGATCAAATTGGTGTATGTTTAGATCTACTCTTTTTGAAAAATCAAGAAGTGTAGGGTCAAAGTTGAGATATATTTGTCCTTTTATTTGAATATACGGCTCTTTTAAAAGAAGTTTTTTGATTCTAATCGAGTATAGATCAAAAATATTATCTATTTGTATATCTGCTTGAAGCTCTTTATAATTTGTTTTATCTTTATTGTATATTATAAGGTTAGGAGTAGATAAAATTAAACTTTTATCATATTTTAAATACAATTTGTCTATATTGATGTTTTTATAATTGATATTATTAATTTCTATACCATTAAATAAAGAGACCCAAGCTATTAAAAAAATTGCAATTAAAAAACCAAAGATCACTGATATAGTTTTTAACATTATAGAGTTGTTCCTTATTGCTGTTATAATTTTGTGTTTTTATTTTACAATGGAAGTAAAAACCCTAAGAGTTATAAATATTCCACAAGGTAGTACAGCTGCGATTATAACACATTTAGATAAAAATAACTATGATATAAATCATATAGATAAAATAACAGTATCTCTTTTAGGTTATCCTCAAAGCGGATGGATAGATCTTCGCTCAACACAGATGAAAAAGATAGAATTTTTATACAAACTTACCACTTCAAAAGCTGCAATGAAAAAAGTTGTATTGATACCCGGTGAAACTTACTATTTCTTTTTACAAGATGCTGCTAAAAAACTAAATATATCCACAATAGATCTTTTTGAAGCTTATGCCAAATATGCCTATAAAAAAGATGGAAATATATTAGCAGATACTTATCATCTACCTATGGGTATGAATGAAGATCAGCTTGTTAAATACCTTTTTAGTGAAACAAAACAGAGATATAAGAATCTAAGCAAAAAGATATTTGGACTCTATAATCAAAAAAACTGGTACAGATATATAATAATAGCTTCAATCATACAAAAAGAATCTGCGTCAAAAAAAGAGATGCCCTACATATCAAGCGTGATACATAATAGAATCAATAAGGGTATGAAACTACAAATGGACGGTACATTAAATTATAGTAAATACTCACATACAAAAGTAACACCAAAAATGATAAAAGAAGATGAAACAACATACAATACATATAAATACAAAGGGATACCTAACGATCCTGTATGTGCCGTAGAACTAGAAGCTATAAAAGCAGCCATCTTCCCTGCAAAAACAAATTACTACTATTTTGTAAAAGCACCTGATGGTAAAAAACATCTATTTAGTGAAACATATAAAAAACATAGAACAAATATAAAGAGGTTAAGAGATGCAATTAAAAAGAGAACAAAATCCTCTTTAAGAACAAAAAAAGCAAAACCTGCAAAATCTGTTATAAAACCAAAGGTTTTAAAAGTAAATAAAAATGTAAAAAACTTAAAAGATTTATGGAAATAATATAATAGTATTACTTTTTGTAACATTATAATATTATAGCTTTTACGGTGTGTATAAAAGAAACACTTATTCAATATATTTGTTAACACTAGATCAATATTAAAGTTACTAAAACCATTTCATGTTAAACTGCTACCTACAATAAATCAAAAACAAGGAATACATATGTCAAAAATTATATGGTCAAAAATTGATGAAGCTCCGGCTTTAGCAACTTATTCATTATTACCAATCGTAAACGCTTTCACTAAAGCTGCAGGTGTTGAAGTAGTAGAGAAAGATATCTCTCTAGCAGGTAGAGTTCTAGCTGCAATGGGTAAAGCTGAAGATGAGCTTTCTAAATTAGGTGAAGTAGTTTTACAAGAAGATGGAAACATTATTAAACTTCCAAATATCTCTGCATCTGTTGGTCAGCTTAAAGATTGTATCGCTGAGCTTCAAGGTCAAGGTTATGATATTCCTGATTATCCTGAAACTCCAGCTAATGCTGCTGAAGAAGAGATTCAAGCTAAGTATGGTGTATGTTTAGGTTCTGCTGTTAATCCAGTACTAAGAGAAGGTAACTCAGATAGAAGAGCTGCAGTTGCAGTTAAGAAATTTGCTCAACAAAACCCTCACAGACTTAAAGCTGTAGATGAAAACTGTCAAGCATATGTTGCACACATGAACGGAAAAGGTGATTTCTATTCAAACGAGCAATCTGTAACTTGTGGAAGTGACGCTAAAGTTACTATCGCATTAAACGGAAAAGAATTAACTTCTATCGATGCTATCGCTGGTGAAGTATTAGATGGAACTTTCCTATCTGTTTCTGCTTTAAGAGAATTCTATAGAAAAACAATTGAAGAAGCAAAAGCTAAAGGGATCATCTGGTCACTACACTTAAAAGCTACAATGATGAAAATCTCTGACCCAATTATGTTTGGTCACGGTTTTGAAATCTTCTTCGAAGAAGTATTCACTAAGTATGCTGCTACATTCAAAGAATTAGGTGTTAATCCAAACATGGGTATGTCTGATCTTGAGAAGAAAATTGCTGGTCACGCTAAAGAAGCAGAGATCAAAGCTGCATTCCAAGCTGTTGTAGATGCTGATGCTCCAAGAATTGCTATGGTTGATTCTGACAAAGGAACTACTAACTTTAACGCTTCAAATGACATCATTATTGATGCTTCTATGCCTGTAGTTATTAGAGAAGGTGGTAAGCAATGGGATAGAACTGGTGCTGCTGATCAAGCTGTTGCAGTTATTCCAGATTCAACTTACGCTATGTTCCACGAAGAGATGTTAGAAGATATTAAAGCTAACGGTCAATACGATGTAACTACTATGGGTGCTATGCAAAATATCGGTCTTATGGCTCAAAAAGCAGAAGAGTACGGTTCTCACCCAACTACTTTTGAATTAGCAGAAGCTGGTACAGTTACTGTAACTGCTGGTGATAAATGTTTAATGTCATTTGAGTGTGAAGCTGGTGATATCTGGAGACTTGCTAGAACTAAAGATATTCCAATCAGAGACTGGGTAAGATTAACAGTTGAAAGAACTAGAATCGAAGGTATCCCTGCAATTTTCTGGTTAGATGAAAACAGAGCTCACGATGCTGAACTTATCAAGAAAGTTAACGAGTACTTAAAAGATCACGATACTTCTGGATTAGATATTCAATTCATGAGAGTTGCTGATGCTACTAAATTCACAAATGCTGAAATTAGAAAAGGTAAAAATGTAATTGCTGCAACTGGTAATGTTTTAAGAGACCACTTAACTGATATGTATCCAATCCTAGAGCTTGGTACTTCTGCTAAGATGCTTTCTATCGTTCCTCTAATTGCTGGTGGTGGATTATTTGAAACTGGTGCTGGTGGATCTGCTCCTAAGCATGTTGACCAATTCTTAGAAGAAGGTCACTTAAGATGGGATTCACTTGGTGAGTTCTTAGCATTAGCTGAGTCTTTAAGAATGATCAACCAAAAGAATGGTGATGCTAATCTTGCTGCTGTAACTGCTGGTTTAGATGCTGCTAACCAAGGTTACCTTGATAACAATAAAGCTCCAGGAAGAAAATGTGGAGAGCCAGATAACAAAGCTTCTCACTTCTTCGTAGCACAATACTGGGCAAATGCATTAGCTGCTTCAGATAACGCTGAGATTGCTGCTAAATTCGCTCCTGTTGCTAAAGAGTTAACTGAGAAAGAAGAAACTATTATGTCTGAGTTATTAGCTGTAGCTGGTAAAGCTCAAGATGTTGGTGGTTACTTCCATCCAAATGATGAGATGGCTACAAAAGCGATGAGACCATCTGCAACATTAAACGCAATTATCGATAACATCTAGTATTAGATTAAGATAAATTGTTTAAAAGCCAAGTGGATCTCCACTTGGCTTTTTTATTTTCTGATTTTCTAGCTTATATATACTTTCTATAAGGTTATAAATTACTTCTAGTAACTTATCAACACAACTAGATATTATTTACTTGACTATTATTCAATATTAATCATTTTTAGTCTATAATATTAGACTATTTACATTAAATTTAAATGTGCTATTATGTGTAAGTCTAAGTATTTATATAAAAACTAAACTTAGTTTTTATATTAGTACTTAACACATAGCACAATACAAAAGGAGTATCATGAGAGGAAAAAGAGTAGGAATAGTTGGAGTTGGTAATGTTGGTTCAACTTGTGGTTATATTTTAGCAATGAGCGGTTCTTGTCATGAGGTGATTTTAAGATCAAGTGGAAATCCTGACAAAGCAAAAGGGCTAGCATTAGATATGTCACAAGCTGTACAAGCTGCAAGAATGCATACTGTTGTAAAACATGCTCAAGAGCCATCAGACCTAACAGATTGTGATGTTATTGTTATAACAGCAGGAAGTCCTAGACTACCAGGTATGAGCAGGGATGATCTATTGGTTAAAAATGCTGAGATTATGAGAAAAAATATGGCTGATATACAAAAATATTCACCAAATGCTATTATTATTCCTGTATCAAATCCTCTTGATGCAATGGTATATGTTGCACTAAAAGAATCAGGATGGGAGAGAAGCAGAGTTGTTGGTATGGCAGGTATACTTGACAGTGCTAGAATGGCTCACTTCGTATATGAACAACTTGGATACGGTGCAGGACAGATCAGATGTAGCGTTATGGGTGGTCATGGTGATGATATGGTTCCACTTCCAAGATTCTCAACTGTTGCTGGTGTTCCACTTACTGACCTTCTAACTTGGGAAGAGATTAATGATATTACTGAGAGAACAAAAAGAGGTGGAGCTGAGATCGTTGGACTTCTAAAAGACGGTTCAGCATATTATGCACCTGCAAAAGCAGCAGCTCTTATGGCAGAAGCAGTTCTAGGTGATACAAAGCAGATATATCCATGTGCTGTTATGCTTGACGGTGAATACGGTTACAGTAATGTTGTAAGTGGTGTTCCTGTTATGATCGGTGCAAATGGAGCTGAAAAGGTTATAGAAGCAAATCTAAATGATGACCAAGACAGAAAATTTGCAAAATCTGTAGGAAGTGTAAAACAACTTATTGATGCACTATATTCAAAAGGTTTTTATACTAAATAGTATTTATCATTAAATAATAAAAAGGCATATCGTAATGATGTGCCTTTTTTTATTTTCACTACTTTTTCACTTTTTTATATTATACTAACTGATAATATCTAAATATTTTATGATGATTTTATACACAACTATAAGGACTTAAAGTGAACCTAAGATATATTCTTTCAATGATATTTATATTTAATATAAGCATTATATATGCAAATGAACTAAAAAAGGTATCTATACAACTTGAATGGAAACATCAATTTGAATTTGCAGGGTTTTATGCTGCAAAAGAGAAGGGTTATTATGAAGATATAGGAATTGATCTTCAAATAAAAGAATACAAACCTAACATTGATATTACTGATGAAGTTGTACAGGGAAATTCTGATTTTGGTATATCTTCATCATCACTTATACTCGAAAAACTTCAAAATAAGCCGGTAGTTCTACTGGCATCATATTTTAAACACAATGCATTGGCTCTTGCCGTTAAAAAAGATATTAAGTCACCCTTGCAACTAAAGGGTAAAAAAATAATGGCAGTAGATTGGGAACTAGAACATACAAGTTTGGGCGTTTTGTTAAAGGATGCAAAACTATCTACAAAAGATATAACTTTAGTACCTCATAACTTTAAAATTGATAAATTTGTAAGTGGTGAAGTTGACGCAATGTCTATATTTACAACATCCCAAATATATGATCTTGATAAAAGTGGAGTTGAATATAGTGTATTAAACCCAGCACAATTTGGTATTTATTCATATGATGTGGAGCTTTTTACAAGTGAGAAGTTTATTAAAGGTAATTTGCAGCTGGTTAAAGAGTTTATACAAGCTACAAAAAAAGGATGGGAATATGCTTTTGAACATAAAAAGGAGATAGCTGACCTCATATACGATAAATATACACAAAGAAAAACAAAAGATTCTCTATATTTTGAAGCAGATGAAACACATAAGGTATTTAAAACGGATATATTTCAAATAGGTGCAATTGCTCCTGAATTGATAAAACTAAATACTGATATGTATATAAAATTAGGATTGGTAAAAAGTAATTATGATACTTCAAAAATACTTTTGGATTATTATATAAAAGATATAAGTACAAAAAATAAATTAACTTTAAAAGAGCAAGAATATATAAAAAACAACCCTGTCATTACAATTGCAATGCTAAATAAGTTTAAACCTTTTTCATTTTTAGAAGATAATGAACACAAGGGCTTAGAGAAAGATATACTTTCCCAAATCTCAAAAGATACTGGATTAGAGTTTAATATTGTTTTAGATAAATGGTCATCAATTCTTAAAAAGTTTAAAGAAAAACAAGTTGATATGATTGGTAGTATATCCCATACTAAACAAAGGGAAAGTTTTGCAAAATTCACAAAACCATACTATGAGATTCCTACATTTATTTTTGCTAATAAAGGTGATACAGAGTATATTAATATAAACAGTTTAATTGGAAAAAAAGTAGGTATAAGTAGGGATATTTTTTATGAAGAGATGTTAAAGCAAAAGGGTATTGATGTAGTAGAGTTACGAGGAAGTGATGAAAAA
>JAYEKV010000023.1:0-10884 GCA_034716855.1 Campylobacterota bacterium
ATGGTAGAGATTTTAACAAGTGTAACAGAATAAAAACTTAATCTAATATATAACGGTAGATCATCTATCTGCCGTTTTTTTATGTAAAAACATAGATCAACTCACATGCTATCTATATGCTATTTTGTATAGATATTCATCTAATTTCATTTAACACCATTTTAAACAAACTTAAGATACAATCACCACAAATAGTGCTATGCCAATTGAAATATGGTATAAAAAAAACATAAAGGAAAACAATGGGTTGTAACTTAGACAAATTAACTTCTTTTAAAGATAATTGTGGATTTGGTCTTTTAGCTCATCTAAAAAACAAACCGACACATCAAAATTTAGAAGATGCGATCACTTCTCTTGAGAGAATGATGCACAGAGGTGCGGTAGCAGCTGACGGTAAGAGTGGAGACGGAAGCGGTCTTTTATTATCTATGCCTGATGAGTTTATGAGAAAAGTAGCTTTACAAGGTGGAGTGGATCTTCCTAAACAATATGCTGTGGCATTCGTTTTTGCAAAAGATGAAGATCAATTAGATATTTTTAGAAACTATTGTGATAAAAATGATTTGAAAGTTGTTTTAAACAGAGATGTACCAATAGATACAGATGCGCTTGGTGAACAAGCACTGTCAATCTTACCAAAGATGGTACAATTATTTGTAGTACCTAATACTTTAGTTTCATCAAAAAGATTTGAAGCTATGTTATATTTAGCAAGAAAAGAAGCTGAACATCATCTACAAGATGAAGAGGATTTTTATATTCCTACATTTAGTTCAAAGGTAATTGCTTATAAAGGGCTAGTAATGCCTACTACGATCAAGCAATTTTATATTGACTTAAATGATGAAGATTTCAAGATCTCTTTTGCTCTTTTCCACCAAAGATTCTCAACAAATACTTTACCAAAATGGAGACTTGCTCAACCGTTCAGAGGTATTGCACATAATGGTGAGATCAATTCAATTGAAGCGAATAGATTCAATGTAGCTGTTAAAACAGAAGCTGTAAAATCAAATATATTCAGTGAAGAGGAATTAGATAGAATTTTCCCTATCCTTCAATCAGGTGGAAGTGACAGTGCTAGTTTAGATAATATGTTTGAATTCTTAATCACCAACGGTATGGATTTCTTTAAAGTTGCAAGAAGCTTAGTACCTGCACCTTGGCAAAATGCACCATATATGGATTCTGATCTTAGAGCATTCTATGAGTTTAATGCTATTAGATTTGAAGCGTGGGACGGACCTGCAGCTGTTTCACTAACAGATGGTAGACATATTGGTTGTTTGATTGATAGAAATGGTCTAAGACCATCAAAATACTTCGTAACTAAAGATGATAGAATCTTTATCACAAGTGAATACGGTACTGTATTGTTTGATGAGGAAGATATCATTGATAGAGGTAGACTTCAATCAGGACAAATGATAGCACTTGATCTAAAAAACGGTTCTATTCTTAAAAATGATGACATCAACGATTATCTAAAATCTACTCAAAATTATGAGAAATGGTTAACTTCAAATATGCAATATCTACAAGAGTATGTTGAAGATACTTTCCTAGATCATGAAGATTATAAGTTTGATGATATTACAAAAAGACAAAAGTACGCAAATATCACTTATGAAACACTAGATCAGATGATCATCCCAATGGCTGATGATGGTAAAGAACCAACAGGCTCTATGGGTGATGATACTCCATTGGCATGTTTTTCTGACAAACATAGAAACTTTACAGATTTCTTTAGACAAAAGTTTGCACAGGTTACAAACCCTCCAATAGACCCATATAGAGAAAAGATAGTGATGTCTTTAAATACAGGTATAGGTCATGCTTACAATATCTTAGAAGAGTGTCCTGAAAACTCAAAAAGAATAAAAGCTGCATCACCTATTTTAATGAAAGAGAAGTATGATGTACTTTTAAGTTTCGGTGATGAAAAATCTAGTAGATATGATGCAGATTATAAAAATAAAACTTTCAGCACGGTTTATGAGACAGATCTTCAAGGAAGTCTAAAAGCACTATATGCACAAGTAAAAGATGCAGTTGTGAATGAAGGTGTAAGTGTAGTTATCTTAGATGATAGAGAAGTTTGTGATTCTAAAAAGATGATCCCTATGGTATTTGCAATAGGTTATATCAATCACCAATTATCAGAAGACAACATAAGAAGTACAGTATCAATTGTATCTGTAACAAGTGAGATTTATGATCCACATAGTGCTGCAGTATTATTTGCTTTTGGTGCGGCTGTTATATATCCATATATGATGTATGGATCGATTGTATCATTCTATGAAAGAAGAGAACTTTCATCTTATGAATTACAGCAAAAACTTAAAAACAGTGCAAAAGCTATGGGTGCTGGACTGTTGAAGATCATGTCAAAGATGGGTATTGCAACTATGGCCTCATACAGAAACTCTTCATTGTTTGATATTGTTGGATTTGATGATGAAGTGATCAATGAGTGTTTTACACATGCAAACAGTGATCTTTCTGGACTTGGGTATGATGATATAGAAAAAAGAATAGAAATATTACATTTTGATGCATACTATAATGATAAAATAATGTTCCCTCTTGAGATGGGTGGATTCTATAAGTATATTGACGGTGGTGAGTATCATGATTACGGACCTGCAATAACAAAAGCTATGCATAATAAAAATGCAACTGGAAATGAAGATATAACAGACTTTAAAGGTCTTAAAAATCTTATTGAGAACAGAGGTCAAAAATTTATCAGAGACTTCTTTAAGTTTAATAGTGATAAAACGCCTATATCTAAAGATGATGTTGAACCAAAAGAGGAGATATTTAAAAGATTTGCTGCAGCTGCTATGTCATGTGGATCTATTTCTGTTGAAGCTCATGAAGCAATAGCAGTTGCTATGAATACAATCGGTGGAGCATCAAACTCTGGGGAAGGTGGTGAAGATCCTGCTAGATTTGATACTCTTAAAAACTCTAAGATTAAGCAAATTGCATCTGGTAGATTTGGTGTTACACCAGCATATCTTGTAAACTGTGAAGAGTTACAAATTAAACTTGCACAAGGTGCTAAGCCTGGTGAGGGTGGACAATTACCGGGTGCTAAAGTTACACAGATGATCGCTAAACTTAGACATACGACTCCTGGTGTTACACTTATCTCACCTCCTCCTCATCATGATATTTACTCTATTGAGGATCTAGCTCAGCTTATCTTTGATCTTAAACAGATCAATCCAAGTGCAACTGTAACAGTTAAACTTGTGTCATCTATAGGAGTTGGTACTATTGCATCTGGTGTTGCAAAAGCTTACGCTGATAAGATCATTATTTCAGGAGCTGACGGTGGTACTGGAGCTGCTCCTTTAACATCTATTAAACATACAGGTAATCCATGGGAGATGGGACTTGCTGAAGCACATAATGCTCTTAAAGCAAATCATCTAAGAGGTATGGTTCATCTACAAACTGACGGTGGACTTAAAACTGGTCTGGATGTTGTAAAAGCAGCAATGCTTGGTGCTGAATCTTATGCCTTTGGTACAGCTGCACTTACACTTTTAGGTTGTAAGATATTAAGAATATGTCATACAAATAAATGTTCGGTTGGTGTTGCAACACAAGATGATGACCTAAGAGAAAAGTTTGATGGAACAGTGGAAAGACTTATCTCTTATTTTGAGTTCTTGGCAGATGATGTAAGAGAGATACTTGCTGCTCTTGGTTACTCAAAAATTGAAGATATAATAGGAAGAAGTGATCTTCTTGAAGTTATAGATGATGAGTTTGCTAAGAAATTTGACTTCCAAAATGTACTTAGAAGAATTGACGGTGTAGATACTTGTCAAGTTGAATCAAATGAACCATATGATAAAAATGAAGAATCTCATAAGTTATTAAGAAAAGTTATAGGTACTATTGAAAATCCAATCAAGCCTGTATCAGTTTCTTCAGAGATAACAAACTTAAATAGAAGTTTTGGTACTTTAAGTTCAGGTGAGATAGCTAAGAGATACGGGGATGAGGGACTTCCTGAAGATACTATAACATATAACTTAACAGGTGTTGCAGGTCAATCTTTTGGTACATTCCTTTCTAAAGGTATCACTATTAACTTAGATGGTGTGGCAAATGACTATGTTGGTAAAGGTATGAATGGCGGTAAGATCGTTATAAAACCACAGCTTCAAGGTAGTTCTTACGCAGGTGCCGGTAATACATGTCTATATGGTGCAACTGGTGGTAAGCTATATGTTAGAGCTACTGTTGGTGAGAGATTTGCTGTAAGAAACTCTGGAACTATTGCAGTTGTTGAGGGTACCGGAGATAGTGCTTGTGAATATATGACAGGTGGTATTGTAGTTATCTTAGGGAAAACTGGTATTAATTTTGGTGCAGGTATGACTGGCGGATTGGCATTTGTATACGATAAAGATAGAGAGTTTATTGATAATATGAATCAAGAGCTTATAGAAGCACTTAGAATTGATACTGATGATACAGAGCTGGAGAGAATTTATCTGAAAAATACACTAAGAGACTATGTTGCAGATACAGATTCTGAAAATGCACAAAATATTTTAGATCACTTTAGATCAGAGATTAGAAACTTCTGGATGGTAAAACCAAAAGATATGAAAGTTTTACCGCTTAATCCGGATGAGGGAGACTAATATAATGTTAAATTTTACAAAAGTTGATAGAAACAACCCTTTAAAAAGAGGGGTTATGGAAAGAATTAAAGACTTCAACGAAGTTTATACAGTATTTGATAAAAACAAGGCTGAAGAACAAGCAGATAGATGTATAGGTTGTGGAGATCCATATTGTCACAATAAATGTCCTTTACATAATGTGATCCCTGCTTGGCTTAAACAAACAGCAACTAATGATCTTGAACTTGCTTTTAATATCTCAAATGAAACATCTCCTTTCCCAGAGATATTAGGAAGAATATGTCCTCAAGATGTACTTTGTGAAGGTGATTGTACCCTAAATGATACTCATGGTGCTATTACTATTGGTGCAGTTGAAACACATATAAGTGAAACAGGTTTTGAAAAAGGTTTAAAGCCAAAATTTGCTGAAACTAAGATAGGTAAAAAGGTTGCAGTTATTGGAAGTGGTCCAGCAGGTATATCTATAGCTACTTTCCTTTTAAGAGAAGGAGTTGATGTTGATATGTATGAAAGAGCACAAAAAGCCGGTGGTCTTTTAACATACGGAATCCCTGGATTTAAACTTGATAAACACAGAGTACAAAGAAGAATAGACTGGCTGATTGAGGCTGGAATGAATCTTTATACTGAATGTGAAATAGGAAAAGATAAATCATTTGATGAATTAACTAACTCTTATGATGCTGTATTCTTAGGGATCGGTGCTACAAAAGGTAAAAAACCTGGAATTGATGGTGAGAATAACGATAATGTATATCTTGCTATGGAGTTCTTAAATGCAATTCAAAAAAGAAATTTTCTCGAAGAGAGTGACAAGCACAAGGATGAAAAGGTTGATGGTTTTATTGATGTAAAAGATAAAAAAGTTGTAGTTATCGGTGGTGGAGATACTGCTATGGACTGTGTAAGAACATCAGTAAGAGAGGGTGCTAAATCTGTTAAATGTCTTTATAGAAGAGATGAATCAAATATGCCTGGATCAAAAAAAGAGGTTATTAATTCAAAAGAAGAGGGTGTTGAGTTTGTATTTAATGTATCACCTAAATCTATTGAAACAGATGGTGTAAAGCTTATAAAAACACAAATGAGTGAAGCTGATGCAAGTGGAAGACAAAGTGTTAAAGAGATAGATGGAAGTGAATATTTAGAAGAAGCTGATATAGTTATTTTGGCACTTGGATTTGATCAAGAGGTTCCTTCATTTTTAACAGATGCAAACCTTGAACTTGACAAATGGAATGGTATTAAAGTAAATGAGTCTTACCAAACTTCAAATAGTAAAATATATGCAGGTGGAGATGGTGTAAGAGGAGCAGATTTGGCTGTAACAGCTGCTGCAGATGGTAAAGCTGCTGCAAAAGCTATAGTTGAGAGTTTTAAATAAAATAAGTTTTATATGACTCAAATAGAAACTCTTTTAACACAAGGAGCTGATCCTAACAGTGCTGACAATAATGATGTCAGTTTATTGATGAGCTTCTCTAAAAAAGGTGATGTTGAGTCTGTAAGGTCACTTATTAAATACGGTGCAAGTGTTAATAAAAAGGATACAAACAATCTTAGTGCTATGGATTATGCTATTGATGCAGATAAACTAGCAGTAGTTGAACTTTTAGTTGATAACGGTGCCGTCATTACAAGTGATAGCTATATGCTTGCTATACAGAAGAAGAGAAAAGCTATAGTTGATTTTTTTGACAGCTTGGACCCAAATAAGCATGTTTTTTTAAAAAAGAGGAACTGATGAAGATAAAACAAGAAAAAATAAAAACACTCCTTGATGCACTGCCGTACATAAAAGAGTTTAGAAGTAAGATAATTGTTATAAAATATGGAGGTTCGGCACAAACTTCTCCAGACTTACAAGAAAAATTTGCACAGGATATTTCATTGTTACAGTTAGTGGGTATGAAACCTGTTATCGTACACGGTGGAGGTGCAAAGATAACAGATATGCTTAACAAACTTGAAATATCATCAGAGTTTGTTGATGGTCATAGAGTTACTTGTGAAGATAGTATGAGAATTGTTGAGATGGTTTTAAGCGGTGAGATAAATAAAAACATCACATCTCTTTTAAATTTCCATGGCACGAAAGCAATAGGTATAAGCGGTAAAGATAGTAATTGTATAGAAGCAGTACCAAAAGAGAATGGTAAATGGGGATATACAGGATCAGTTACTGATATAAATCATGAGATGCTTTTTAATCTTATTGATGAAGGATTTGTACCTGTTGTTGCACCAATTGCCAATGGAGCCCAACCAAATCATCCAGGATTTAATATCAATGCAGATATAGCAGCTTCTAAAGTGGCTGTTGCACTAAATGCGGAAAAAGTGTTATTTTTAACTGATACAAAAGGTGTATTGGACAAAGAGGGTGAATTATTGAATTCACTTGATAAAGATGATGTTGAAAGCTACAAAAGTGACGGTACGATTGCAGGTGGTATGATTCCAAAAGTAGATAGTTGTATTGATGCAATATATAACGGTGTTCATAAGGCTCATATTATTGACGGCAGAGTTGAACATAGTATTTTATTAGAGTTGTTTACCAGTGACGGTATAGGTACACAATTTTTACAAAAATCATAATTGAAAATAATTTAAGAGGGAAGATATGAGTTTTATTGAAACTAGAGGAAATGACGGTATTAAATCTCAAGAGGTAGAATTTTCGGATGCTATACTAAGTCCAAGTTCATCTTTTGGAGGTCTTTATGTACCAAAGGAGATCCCAAGTCTGGGCGATGATTTTATTTCAAAACATATAAATACAGGATATAAAGAGCTTGCATACGATATTTTAAAAGCATTTAAAATTGATATAGATGATGAGACAATAAATGAAGCATTAGATCTATATGACAGATTTGATGACAGCAGCAACCCCTCTCCCGTAGTTAAAATCAAAGATGATCTTTTTGTAAATGAACAATATCATGGACCAACACGGGCATTTAAAGATATGGCTCTACAGCCTTTTGGACATATATTAAGTTCAATTGCTAAAAAAAGAGATGAAAAATATCTTATCTTAGCTGCAACAAGCGGTGATACGGGTCCTGCAGCACTTAATACTTTTAAAAACAAAGAGGGTATCAAAGTTGTATGTTTATATCCACACGGTGGAACGAGTGATGTTCAAAGACTTCAAATGGTAACAGAAGATGGTGAAAATCTAAAAGTTATCGGTATAAACGGTAACTTTGATGATGCACAAACAGCACTTAAAAAGCTTCTTTCTAGTCAAAGTTTTAAAGATGAGCTTATCAAAGATGATATAAAGTTATCTGCTGCAAACAGTGTGAATTTTGGTAGAATAATTTTTCAGATCGTTTACCACTTCCAAAGTTATTTAGAACTATTAAGACAAGATGAGATAAAACTTGGTGAAAAGATATATATCAATGTTCCAAGTGGAAATTTTGGTAATGTACTTGGTGCTTATTATGCACAAAAGATGGGTCTTCCTATTGAAAAGCTAGTAGTTTCTTCTAATGAGAACAATATCCTAACTCAATGGCTTACATTGGGTATCTATGATATTAGAGGTAAGGAGCTAAAGCTTACTAAGTCACCTGCAATGGATATATTAAAGTCTTCAAATATAGAAAGAGTTATCTATGATATTTGCGGTGCATTTAGAACTAAAGAGCTTATGGAATCACTAAATGAAAAAGGATACTTTGAACATACAAAAGAGGAGTTAGAAGTACTTCAAAAATATTTTAGTGCTACATACAGTGATGATGTTTATGGATCGAATACTATAAAAAAATTTGTAGATAATGGATATCTTATGGATCCACATACTGCTACTTGTATAAAAGGATATGAAGATCTTAAAGATAAAGATCTTAAGATGGTTATCTATTCAACGGCAGAGTGGACAAAGTTCTCTCCTACTGTTTTAAATGCATTGAATGAAGATAAGAAAATATATTCTGATAAAGAGGCACTAGAGCAATTATCTTTAAAACTTGATCTGGAAATACCAAATCAGATTAAAGAATTATTTAGTGCAGAGGTTCTTCATAAAACAATAATAGATATAGATTCGTTAGAAGAAGAGATTATTAATTTTTTAGAGGAATAGTTTAATGTTAAGTCAAGAAGATTGTAAAAATATTAAGTTACTGTATGTTGAAGATGATGAAAAAACAAGAAGCTCTACTTTAAGAGTATTTCAAAAAATTTTTAGTGACATAGAAGTTGCTGTAGACGGTCAAGACGGGCTTAACAAGTTTAAAGAAGACAATAGTATTGATATAATTATCACAGATCTTACTATGCCAAAGATGTCAGGTATAGAGATGATAAGGGAGATAAAAAAACTTAACAAAGATATATATACTATAGTTATATCAGCTAACTCAGATCAATCAAGCTTCATAGAAACAATCAAACTTGGAGTAAAGGGTTACTTGATCAAACCTATGGATATGACACAATTTATAGAAACTGCAAGTAATGCAGTTGAATATGTCAATAATAAAAGAAATATCAAAATACTAGAACAATACAGAGATATAGTAGATCAAAGTGCTATCGTATCAAAAGCTGATCCAAGCGGTAAAATAACATTTGTAAATGATAAGTTTTGTGAAATATCTGGATATTCAAAAGAACAATTATTAGGTAAAAATCATAATATTGTTAGAGATCCAAGTGTTTCTAGTTCTGTGTTTAAAGAGATGTGGGAAACAATAAAAGATAAAAGGTCATGGTCAGGTCAGGTTAAAAATAGGAAAAAATCGGGTGAAAGTTATTATGTAGATGCTTTAATATGCCCAATAGTTGATCAAAACAATGAAATCATTGAATTTATAGGTTTAAGATATGATATTACAGAGATGATCAATCCCAAAAGACAGCTTTTAGATACTATTGAACAAACTGAAAAACCAATGTTGGTTATGGCTAAAGTAGAAGGTTTTCATCGGTTGGAGCATGTGTATAGTCAAGTTATGATTGATAATTTGGAGCTGAAATTAGAACAAGAGTTACTAACATGTGTTCCTTCAGGATTAGACTTTAAAAAAGTATTTTATTTGGGCAACGGTGAGTTTGCACTTGTCAAGTCATTAAATAAAGGTGATGAAAGCTTAAGTCAACAAGAGATACTTCTTAAAAAATTTCAGAATAATTTTAAAGAAGATATTATTGTTATTGAAGGTTATGAGTTTGATCTATCTATTATTATCAGTTTTTCTACAAATAATGAAAAACTATATGAAAATACAAAGTATGGTTTGGTTGAAGCCTTAGATAAGAAGCTTGATATATTTTTTGCAAATGATCTTACTGAAAAAGTCATACAAGAAACAGTAAAAAATACAGAAACTATAAATATGATAAAAAAAGCAATTGATCACAAAAAAGTTGTATCATACTTTCAGCCATTGATCAATAATAAAACAATGGAAATTGAAAAATATGAATCTTTAGTAAGAATTATAGATGATGAAGATAAAGTAGTATCCCCATTTTTCTTTCTTGAGGTTGCAAAAGAGGCTAAATATTATAATAAGATAACAAATATAGTAATTGATAACTCTTTTGAGGCATTGAGCAAAACAGATAAAGAGATATCTATTAATCTTTCAGCAATAGATATAGAAGATCTAGAGATAAGAAATCGACTTATAAATTTGGTAACAACAAATATGGATAAGGCACATAGGATTGTATTTGAACTTTTAGAAGATGAAGTTGTAAAAGATTTCCAAATAGTAAAAGATTTTATTGCACTTGTAAAAGCATTTGGTGTTCAAATTGCTATTGATGATTTTGGGGCAGGGGTGTCAAATTTCGAAAGACTTTTAGATTATCAGCCTGATATATTAAAAATAGACGCTTGTTTGATAAAAAATATAGAAACTGATAAATACAGCAGAGATGTTGTGGAAACTATACAGGCATTTGCTGATAAGCAAGGTATTAAAACAGTTGCCGAGTTTGTATCAAATGAAAATATTCTAGAGATAATAAAAGAGATAGGGGTAGGTTATTCTCAAGGTTTCTTACTTGGTAAACCTGAACCGTTAAAAGTGTAGACTTAATTTTTTATCTACACTTTTACTCCATCTTTTTATGAACTCTTCTCTTTTAAAAATTTTAGCACCAAGATCAAGTTTATATTGCATATAAGGATGTCCTAGATTCCAAAAATCAAACTCTTTGTTTTGTA
>JAYEKV010000024.1:0-10727 GCA_034716855.1 Campylobacterota bacterium
AACTTATAAACTTTATGATATAATCCACACCATGTTTACAGGATTAATAAGAGAGATGGCAACGGTTGTTAGCTTCTCCAATAATATTTTAACTTTAAAAGCTAATTATGTTCCAAAGATCGGGGACTCTATAGCTATAAATGGTGCGTGTCTTACCGCAGTAAAAATAGGAAATGGCAACTTTAGTGTAGAACTAAGCCCGGAATCACAAAAAACTCTTGCTATGGAGAACTATAAAGGGGCTGTTCATATGGAACCTGCCATGATGATGGGTGATAGATTTGAGGGGCATATCGTACAGGGTCATGTAGATTGTATAGGTACTGTTAAAAGTATCAAAAACAACGGTAACTCTGTAGACTTCTTTATCGCTATTCCAAGTGAATATCTAAGATATGTTATACCAAAAGGTTCTGTTACTGTAGATGGTGTGAGTTTAACTATAAATGAAGTTCTAAAAGACTCATTTAGACTAACTATCATACCTCACACGGTAAATAATACACTTTTTAAAGACTACAAAGTAAATAGTAAAGTAAATATTGAAACAGATATGTTTGCTAGATATATTTTCAATATGTTCAAAGGTCAAAATTCCGACGATAAATTATCGTGGAATGATGTAGACAAAGTTATGTACAACTACTAAAGATATTGTTCAATATCAACTTTGTCTATCTGTTCAGGTTTCAGATATGTTTTACCATATGTCAAGTAAACACCGCTTGTTAAAAATAGTTTAAAAATATCTTCATCTATATGCTTATCTTTAACCATAAAACTTAATATTTTTATCGATTCAGATAACTTTTTACCCTCTTTATATGGTCTATCTGTTGCCGTAAGTGCTTCAAATACATCTGCAAGTGCTAAAATTCTTGCAGGTACGCTCATCTCATCTTTTGTAAGTTTTTTTGGATAACCAGTACCTATTAGTGTTTCATGATGAGCGCCTGCATACTCAACTACATTTTTAAGATTTTCAGGGAAAGGAAGTTTACCTAACATTTTGATTGTCATATTTACATGTTCATTGATTTTGTATCTCTCTTCTTCTGTTAAAGTACCTCTTTTAACACTAAGGTTATAAATCTCACCTAAATTATACTGATACTTAGGTACTTCAACTTTAAAGCCATACTTTTCATTATCGTTTGATGATCGGTTTGTTCTATGTATGATATGGTTTTGTTTGTTTTCAAGAAGATATTCTGTTGTATCATTATTTGAAAGTTCAGACAATCTTTGATTCTCTTCATATGACAATCCAATTGTATTATCAAAATATCTTGTCCAAGACACTGTTCCTATCTCTTGAACTCTATTTATATCATCATCACTCATAAATTCACCACCTACATTTACATTGGCAATAAATTCAAAATCATTTTGAAGTTTTTTCAAGTCATCATCTAACTTTTTATCAAGTTTTTCTTTATCTTCCCCTGCTAAAAGTTTTTTGTAGTATTCAATTTCTAAGTCACGGTACACAACTTCAAACCTTGTTCTTACTTCATGTATTCTATTATATATTGTTTCTAATTTTGTAGCTTTATCAACAACATATTCAGGTGTTGTAACTTTACCACAATCATGAAGCCATGCAGCAATACTAAGCTCCCTTAACTCATCATCACTATTTAATTTAAAATCTTTAAAAATAGATTCATTTGATTTAGAAGCTTCTTTTGCAAGTTCAATTGATATTAGAGGTACTCTTTCACAATGTCCACCTGTGTATTGAGATTTTTCATCAATAGCATGAGCAATTAACTCAATAAAAGAGTCCATCAACTTTTTTTGTTCCTCTTGGTATGTTTGTATTGATTTTGACATTGAAACCAAAGATTGTGATAACCCATCTAGTTCAACTATTGGAGTATCTATTACCTTCACTTCATCAAATTTTCTTTGTTTTATTTTTTCATTTTCTTTTTCAAGTTTCAAAATAGGGGCTGTGACAATTTTACCAAATAATCCAATAAGAGGAAAAATAAAAGCTAATATCAACACACTAATACTTGTAGAAAAAATTATATCTTCATTTAGCGGTTTCATAACCTCAGACTTTGGTATTAAGATTGAAAAATACTCGTCAACACCAAATTTTGATTCTAGTTTTGTTGTTGATATAAAATACTCTTTATTTTTAACTGTCACAATATTTTGTATCCTATTAAGCGAATTCATAATCTCAGTATCAATATTTATATTTTTATCATTTAAATTTGAAGATATGATCTGCCCACTTTGTTCAAATGTATAAATCTCTGTACCACTTATAACTTTCTGATTCTTTAAAAATGTTGACAAACTCTTTAAAGATATGTCAACACCAATAATCAAACCTTCATTATTTGCTTTTTGTGCATATGTAACACCCATTGCATTTAAGCTTTTAAACTTGTAAGGCTCTGTTTTTATCATGTCTGAAGTTTTTAATGCTTTTTTATACCAAGGTCTGAATGTTGGATTATAATTGGTTTTGTTTTCTACTATTCTTATAGTATTTAGATCACTATCTAAGTAGTATCTTTTTTCCATTGATTGATTAGATTTTTTTGATATTTTTACTAGAAGCCATCTTTCATTTTTTTCAACATTGTATTTCTTTTTGAGTTTTTCATCTATATTTAGATTGATTATTTCATAAAAATCACCATTTGCATAACCAAAATATATTGCATATATATGTTTATTTGTTGATATTGCAGTTGTAAATCTTTTATTTATTGTATTATTTATTAAATTTATACTATCTATATTTTCAGATAATTTTAGCTGATTTATTAAATCAAAATTAGTTTTATCCAATGATTCTAAGTGACTTACTGTTTTATCTTTGATATGCTTTACTGTTTCTATAGTTGCTTTTATGGCAAGTTCTTTTGCAAAGTAGTACTGAAGCATTAGTGTTATTGATACTGTAACAACTATCAATAATCCAACTACGCCAAAAAGTGTGGGTCTTATTGGTAAAGATAAATTTTTGTAAAATTTCATGATTTTCCTTCTGTTTACAAAACATTATCCAAATAAAACTGAAAATTATTTTAAGGTATACTTGACAAAAAAACTACATAATTATTATAAGTAGGTGTATAGATGATATGTTAAGATAGAGAAAGTGTTATTTTGAATTGGGCACCTGTATATATATTCTCTTTAAATTCATAATTTGTATTACTAGCTTCAAGCGATCCCTTCATACCGTCATTTATTAAGCTATATGACATACTAAGCCCAAGACCAGTCCCTACACTTTTATGCTTTGTTGTAAAATATGGTTCAAATATATGAATCAATACATCTTCTGGTATTCCACCTGCATTATCTTTAATAGTTATGATAACTTTCTCATCTTGTTTGTAAGCCGAAATAAATATATATCTATCTTCTTTTATATCTTTTAGTGCATCTTTTGCATTATTGAATATATTTATAAAACATTGTATAAGCTCATTTGGGTAGCCATTTATATTTATATCTTCTTGAATATCTTCTATCAGTTTTATATCATTGCTTTTTATACTCCCTTCCACTAAGTGAAGGAAGCTTTTTATATCTTCATTAAGATTAAATATCACTTTTTTTCTATCACCTTTGATAAAATCTCTAAAATCATCTATAGTTTTCGAAAGATACTGTGCATTATCATTTATAGCATCACATGCTTCAATAAATTTATCATCAGACAATAAACCATACTCTTTTTGGAGTTTCAATCCTGTAGCACCTGTAGATATTACATTTAGGGGTTGCCTCCATTGATGAGCTATATTTCCTATCATCTCACCCATAGAAGCTAGTTTTGATTGCTCCATTAAAACTTTTTCCTGTTCTTGCTCTTTTGTAATATCTTGAATAGTACCAATCGAAAGTATTGGATCATTATCATCAAATTTGTTTTCCCATGTACCTTGAATCCATTTGATTTCTCCATCATCTATCAACAATCTATATTTGATAGAATAGGATTGTTTATTATTTAAAGAGTCTTGATATAGTTTTTCAAATCGCTCTTTGTCTTCAGGGTGTATATGATCTAAATACTGTTCATAAGATTCTGTAAAAATACTTTTATCAATCTTTAAAATATTATATATCTCATCAGACCATGTAATCTTATTGTTTTTTATATCAAAACTCCAAGAGCCAAGTTTGGCAACTTTTTGGGCTTCTTCCAATTCTCTATTCTTATGTAGTAAAACTTTAGTCTGTTCTTGAATCTTATTTTGCATAAGTGCAAAACTATTTGTTAATGTTCCTAACTCTTCATAGTTTACATGTTTATTTGTCTCCATATAATTTCCATGTGCTATATGATTCATATTGGAACTTACATCTTTTATTGGATTTAGAATAGATCTTGATAGTTTTATTGAAAAATATATACTTACTATAGTTAATAATAAAATAAAAATCACAATAAATACCATTAAATTATTAAAAGTTCCAAGTAAATTGATCTCATTTTCAGCTACTATAACATACCACTTTTGTTTTTTTGTTATACCATAGATTCCAATTTTATTTTCTTTTTTAATCCCGTCAAATTTTATATGCTTATATTCAAATCCTTTAGAGATGAATTTTTTATAAATGCTTGAATTTAATATACTTTTTCTTTGTGTTACAAACTCTTTTTGTGCAGGATGTGCCAAAAATTGTCCTTTACTATCTACTATCCTTACTATTGCATTATTATTATCAGACTTAAATTTACTTGCAAATTTGTTTAAAATACTAAGGTCAATAATTAAAATGGCAACTGTATCTTTATCTATCCTGATAGCATAAGAGATAGACGGTGTATTTGTTGTAGGTAAAAAAATATCAGACCAGTATGTAGGTGCACCATTCTTTATTGCTTTAAAATATGAAGTATTGGAATAATCATACCCTTTAAAAATGTCAACTTCTTTATTTGAATGAAAATCTTCTAAAATACCGTCATTATTTAGTATTAATATTGTTGATATATTTTTTTGAATCCTTGTTAATCCGGTAAGCAGATTGTGTTTTTTTACCGGATATCTATCTTTTACATATTTTCCTAAATATTCAATATTTGATATAAAATCATTTGTATCGTGTTCTACTAACTTTAATATTTGATATTGTCTGTCATAGATAGCATTGTATTTTTCATTATACATCTCATATAATATTACAGATGATGCAATTATCAAAGGTATTGTAGTAAATAATATAAAAGATAGCAGTAAATTTGACTTTAAACTTTTCATCTACTTTACCTTCACATATTTTCCATTTTTTACTTTCATCATAAAATACTCTCTACTAACATCACCGTATTTATCAAATATAATATCACCTTGAAGGCCGTCATATTTTCTTTTAGTTAAAATATTTTTTTTCAATACAGATATATCTTTAGATTTTTTAAGGTTTTTAATTAAGACCTGTGCAGTTTCATATCCTTGTGCAGCAAAGACAGACGGCAATTTTTTATATTTTTTTTGAAACTTTTCACGAAACTTTAAAAATTTCTCATTGTTGCTGTCATCATTATATGCAGTTGAGAAAAAGACTCCCTCTACGGCTTTTCCGCCATTTGTTATAAAATCCATAGTTTTAGCCCATCCTGAAGCTATGATAGGCTTGTTTATATTATTTACTTTTAAATACTGTATAACATTTGCACTGTCAATAGAGTTTGCAACTATAAGAATCAAATCATAGTTTGATGATTGCATCTTTTTTAATAGATCATCATAATTATCATTTGTATCAAACTTATTGACAAAACCATTACCCCCATTTGCTATAAACTCTTCTTGTAAAATAATTTCATAGCCTTTCATATGACTTTTATTTTTTGAATCATAGATAAAAAATATATTTTTAAACCCTTTTTTATCTAAATAATCAAGCAGTATCTGATACCTTTTTTTTGATACTTCTACTTGAAGTCTTATAAAATTATCGTCTTGACCTGTAAAATCTTGACTACTGGCAGTTACAGAAAACAAAAGCATATCTTTTTGTTTGTTTACAATGGGAAAAGTTATATCTGTCATAGAGCTTGTAGCATTTCCAACTACAATCTTAATATTATTTTTTATGAAAGAGTCTATGATCTTTTTTGCTTCTTTTTTATCTTGCTTATCATCTTTTTGAATAATCTTTATTGTTTTATCATCTATTTTATAATCTATCTCATCAAATGCCAACATAAAACCATCTCGTATACTTGTCCCTAATGAAGAGTACTTACCGTTAAGTCCGGCTACAAAGCCTATTTGTATCTCATTTTCTTGATTTTCTTCACAAGCTGTAAAAATAAAAACTACCAACATAAATAAAACTAATCTTTTCATATATATGACTCCTAATAGCTTTTAAATTATATACTAATAAACCTTAAATTTATTTTTTTTAAATACTAAATTTTTCAAAGCTCTTTCATCATCAATCGCTATAAACTCTTCAAGGTTTTCTATTCTTTTTTCAAATACAAAGTTTGGTGCAAACTCTTCAAAAAGAGATATTAGATACTGACTGTCTAAATCAGGAGAATTAAGACAAGCTAATACCGTACACTCTTCACTCGAAAGTTGATCCAGTCTTCTTAATATCTTTTGATAATCACTGCCAGCTTCAAAACTTCCTTTTTGAAAAGTTGGAGGGTCTATGATGATCATATCATAAGGGGCATTTTTCTTTATTCGTGAAAATGATTTTAGGATATTATATGGCATAAACTGTATATTGTATGTAGAGATATCATTTATGTGGTGATTTTCTCTTCCTGTAGTTAAGGCACCCTTTGCCATATCTACATTTGTTACTTTTATAGCTCCGCCCTTTGAAGCAAACAAACTAAATGCACAAGTATAAGAAAAAAGATTTAATATATTTTTATCTTGAGTATTTTGTTTTACCCATTCTCTCCCTTTTTTCATATCAGGAAAGTAACCGTTATTTTGATTGTTTTGAAGGTTTAGTTTTATTTTTATGCCGTTTTCTATCGCATAGTTTTCATCTTTCATTGTGCCCGTTAAAATTTCAGTAGGTGCTCTTTGCAGATATCTTCTTTGAACTATAATAGTATCATGTCGAGTATCTTTAATAAACTCTTTTAACATCTCAAAAAGTCTAAGCTCATCCTCAAACTCTTTATAAAATGCGATACTCAATATTGTATCTATGGAGTCAATGGTAAGAAAATTCCACCCTTCGTAGTAGTTGCCTCGACCGTGAAAAATTCTTTTAAACTCTTCACTCAAATCAGAACTATTTTTCTCTAACAACCCTTTTAATTGTATGATAGTTATCAATCTATATACCTCTTTGTTATATCACTGTAATTTTCAATTCTTCTATCCCGTAAAAAAGGCCACCATCTTCTTACGGCTTCACTTCTTTTTAGATCAAGTTCAACATACACTGTCTCTTCATCTTGGTGATTGGCATGAGCTAAATATTCCCCTTGTGCTCCAAAAACAAAAGAGTTACCCCAAAAGTGTGTACCGTCAAGTACCCCACTGTCATCGGCTTCATACCCTACTCTATTTACAGTAAGTACGGGCAGACCGTTTGCCACGGCATGACCCCTTTGGACTGCCATCCACGAATCAAGCTGTCTTTGTTTTTCATCTTTCTCATCTTTTTCCCACCAACCAATTGCCGTTGGATAGATAAGCATATCTGCACCTTTTAGTGCCATAAGCCTAGCAGCTTCAGGATACCACTGATCCCAGCATATCAAAACCCCAAGCTTTCCTACACTTGTATTAATAGGTTCAAAACCAAGATCACCTGGAGTAAAGTAAAACTTCTCATAGTAGCCTGGATCATCGGGTATATGCATCTTTCTGTATTTACCTGCTATTGAGCCGTCTTTTTCAAATACAACTGCCGTATTATGATAAAGTCCTGCCGCTCTTTTTTCAAAAAGACTTGTGACTAATACAACATTGTTTTGCTTTGCAGTATCACTCCAAAATCTTATATCCTCTTCCCAAGAATCTGCCAGATCAAAAGCATCTACATTTTCATTTTGACAAAAGTAGTGTGTTTGATGTATCTCTTGCAAAACTACCAATTCACTTCCATTTTGTGAAGCTTGCTGTATCATAGTAACTGTTTGATTGACAGTTTCCTCTTTTGTAGCATAATATTTTTGTTGGATAAGTGCTGTTTTTAGCATGAACTCTTCTTTCAATAATCAAATATTTATCAGAATCTTATCAAAAATTCACTAGATTTACTCTTTTATTGTTATAATTATATTCAATCAAAATATAAAGTCTATCAAAATAAAAGGTTTTAAAATGAACACACATAACGATTTAGTCTGGGATGAGATATATAGTTTAGGTCATGAAAAAGTTGATCATGAGCATAAAAAGTTATTTGATATAGCATCACAGATTGCTGCTTGTGGTGATGATAGGGAAAAAATGATTAAATCCCTTAAAGAACTTATCAAATATACAAAATTTCACTTTAAAAACGAAGAACAATTTATGGGATCTTTTAACTATCCGTCTCTTGATGATCATATACAGCTTCATAAAGATATTGTTGATAAACTAAATACCATACTTAAAAAGATAGATTCTTTTAGTGTTGAAGAGTTCTCGGAAGTTCTCTCAAAATTTATAAAAGAAAATATAATCAACCATATACTAACAGTAGATAAGGGTGTTCATTATTTCAAAAAAGATTTAGCTACTTTAAAAGTACTATTCAAATGGAAAGAGATATACAAAATAAATGATGATATGATAGATACCGAACATAAAAAGCTTTTTGATATATGTATAGAAGCCTTCAATCCCAATGTAAAAGATAGAAAACAACATTTAAGACAAATTTTCCAAGAACTATATGACTATATGAAAACTCACTTTGAACATGAAGAGGAATATATGGAGAAACTTGAATATCATGATGTAGAAAACCATAAAAAACTTCATAAAGTTATCATAGAACAGATGAATATTTTTATGAAACAAATACCCAAACTAACTCTTGATCAAGCAGAGAGAAAACTTATAGAGTATATGGATATATGGCTTATAAACCATATCATCACTGAAGACAAAAAAATATTTCACTCATCATGGAAATATAAAAGAAAATAATTTTTATAAGATCTCTTTAACTCTCCCAACTTCACCACTTTGAAGTCTTACTTTTATACCGTGTGGATGTGTTGGAGAGTTTGTCAATATATCTTTAACTACACCTTGGGTAAGTTTACCGCTTCTTTGGTCTTGTTTTAAAACTATATTTACTTTTAGACCCTGTTTTATGTTTATTCTTTTTTTTCCATCCATTTGTTTGCCTTATTATTTTATTTTTGGGTATTGCATAGTTACACAGTGCAAGCTTCCATGCTCTTTTATTAGTGTTGTACAATTTATAGGTACTATATCTCTTTTGGGGAATACACTTTTAACAACCTCTAGAGCTTTATCATCATTTTTATCATTGTAAGTGGGTACTAACACTGCACCGTTTATAATTAAAAAATTAGCATATGTAGCAGGAAGCCTATCTTCACCCTCATACTTTGCACTTATCCAAGGAAGTGCTACAAGTTTAAAAGATTTACCTGTAGCAGTTTTAAATCTTCCCAAGTTATCTTCCATCTTTTTTAGCTCATCATAGTGTTCATCATTTTCATCATCACAAGACTGGTATACTATAGTATCGGTTGAAACAAATCTAGCCAGTGTATCTATATGTGAATCTGTGTCATCACCTACAAGATAACCATGATCAAGCCACAACACTTTTTTCAGCCCAAAAAACTGTATAAGTGCCTGTTCGATCTGCTTTTTCTTTAGTCTTGGGTTTCTGTTCTTTTCCAACATACATGCGGATGTTGTCATAAGTACACCATCCCCTGTACTCTCTATTGCTCCACCTTCTAGTACAAAGTTTATACTTTGATGGCTGTAACCTTTCAAAAGACCTTTTAGCTTTAGTTTTCTAGTAATAGCATCATCAAGTTTATATTCAAACTTCTTACCCCAAGCATTGAACTTAAAATCAAGTACAAATTTTTTACCATCCTGATCTACCGTGATACCGCCAAAGTCTCTTGACCAGGTATCGTTACTGTCAAGCCTTACAAAAGTAAGATTTTTTTTAGTGTCAAACTTAGACTTTATATGGGTCATCTCTTTTGCAACTATCAGTACTTTTTGGTACTTAGCAATTGCTTTTGCAATATTCACAAAAGCATCTATTGCATCATCTAAGTACTCATTCCAGTCTGTATCACTATGTGGAAATACAAGCTGAACAAACTCTTGAGTCTCCCACTCTGCCGGTAGTCTTGTCATCTATACCCCTCTTTTGTTATCCCAGACCCTTATATGTAGTCTGTCTGAATATTTAAAACCTTTTTCCAAAGCAAACTCTATAACACTTTGAGAATTTTTGTCTATAAGTTGTGCAGTATCCCCTAAAGGCATCATATATACCTCACATGGTGGTATCTGTTCTAAAATAGCATCTATCTCTTTTGAAGCCTGTGGTATAAACTCTTTGTCAACCACAAACTTCAAGTAGCAGTCATCTACAAAGTCAACTATCCTTGTAAGATTTGGTATATTTACCCTTTTTTCAATACTCTCACCACTGTTGCTAAGCTTCACGCTCATAGAAAAAAGTATCTTTTTCTGCCAATCTTGCGTAAGCTCAATATCAACAGAACCGTTTGTTTCTATAGTAAGCTTATAGCC
>JAYEKV010000025.1:0-28981 GCA_034716855.1 Campylobacterota bacterium
AAACTTATGACTAAATGTCATAAGGAAATTAAACGAATCATAAATTACAAGTGCAAAAAGTAAAAGAGTTAAATAAGTCTGATATAAAATCGCCTTTGGATTTTAACTAAACTCTATTAAACTATCATGTAATAAAGTGTTATAATAAAAAAAGCCCAAGCAAAACTTGGGCTTTTTTAGTTGATGAATAAACTGTTATTATTCAATAGTTGAATCAACAGTTGACTCAAGTAAGTTTTGAGCATCTATTAGAGGCTCTAATGAATAATCATCTTCAATATTTGTAGTCATGATCCAGTTATAAACTGAAGGGTAACCCATGTAAGTGAATTTTTCATCTGATTTTTTGTACATATACATAGTACATGGTGCTAACGCTCCAACTTCTGGATGTGTTTTATGTACAGGGTATATAACTTCTAATTTACAAATAGAGTAACTGTCATAGAAATCATAACCTTCCACTCCATTTGCTTCAAGATCATCTAATACTGAAGTAAAACCAGCTACGATAAATCCATTAGATTCAATTTCACCTTCCATTGTTTCTTGGTAAGTTTCTTTAGCTTCTTCAATATCATCACCTTCATTTGGCATAATGAATTTGAATTTAGTTACGATCTCACCGTCAGGTCTAACTTTTTTGTAGCTTAATGGCACGAATTTACCGTTTGGTAAAGCTTGCTCTAAAGATTTACTCATACTATCAACAAGTGCAATAAGATCTGGATTATCTACAGGAACTTTAGTAATTCTAGAGATACCTTCAATTGAAAGTGATGAAATATTTACTACTTTACCCTCTTTAGAGAATACTGAAGTACTTAAAGGTGCTAAAAGACCAAACTGTGGAAAATCTTTAACTAATTTTGCAGTGATCTTTGGGTTATATACAAACATAAGTCTGTACATGCTCATATCTGTACCGGCATCTGGATGATCTTTACCAAATCTTCCTTTAAATGCAGCATTCATATCATTGTTACCAGTTATAGTAAATCCGTTAGCTTTGAAAGCCGCTTCTATACTATCTTTTGTTATCTTACCGTCAGTGTTACTAGCAGCATAGATTCTGATATCATCTCTAGTTTCTTGAGCTTTTGCTGTTTGTGCTTTTGGAGTAGAAACTCCATTTGCACATCCAGTAAATAATAAAGCAGATACTAAAGCAAGAGCTGAAATAAATTTATTATTTTTCATAATTACTCCTTCTTATCTTTTCTTTTTTTTAGAAGCAAGTTCCACTGATTTTGTATAAGTGTGACCTTTTCTATCTGTTGCAGTTATTGTAAGAAGGTCACCTTTATCAGATTCATTTCTTGTTGCACCATTGTATTTCTCTCTAGCAGAAAGTTTTGTACCTATATTAAATGTGTCAGATTTAAACTGGAATTTAAAGATAGGGTTTTTAGAGAAAAACTGACTAGTTGAAATATCTAGAACAGTTTCAGTTCCTACTCTTCCAGTGATATGCGTAATAAAGTTTGCATCATCCGGGTTCCCTGTTTTTGCTTTAGCTTGATTGTAAGTCATCATAGGGTGAGAAAATACCATCTTAGCAGTTGCAACACCGTTTTTAATTTTAACTTTTACAGCTGTAATTTTATTTGCCATATTCTCTCCTATCCTTCACATCCACCAGCAGCTACTTTTGTTGCAGCTTTGGCCATGTAGATTTTACCGTCAGTTCCTTCAACTAGAACCATAACTTCTCCATCTTTTTCCATCTTGATCTTCACATCATATTTCTTCATATCGTAGATATTTACATCAAATACAGCAACCGCACTTTCAGGGTTTGCATCTTGGAATAATGCTATTGTTTTTGCATCAATAGTTGTACTAAATTTAACTGGCACTGTAGCACCACTTGAATTTATCTTTGGTACATCTATTTTAATTTGATCACTCTCAATTGGTGTTTTCATACCGTATAAAGCTTTTGTAGCGTCATCTATATTATGCGCTGTCCATACTGAAGGTTTTAATTTTCTGTAGTCTTCAGCATTAAGATTCATAGGAATTGCAGAAAGTGCTAAAACACTTCCGGCAAAACTTAAAAAGTTTCTTCTATTCATCAATATTCCTTTCTAAAATGTTAATATGTAGTCAACAACTTGCTTAAATTCTTCATCGCTAAGTGATGAACCACCTTTAGCAGGCATACCCATATTTGTACCTTCTAAACCATTTTTGTATACTTTAGAAAGACCTTTTTCCATAAATGGAGCCCATCCAGCTTTATCTCCGGCAGCCGGTGCTACACCAGAAGCGTGACACATAGTACATCCAGCTGTTTCATAAGCACCTTTTGCATCAAATGTTACTTTGTGAGCAGCATCTTCTTTTTTAGGAGGAAGATCTCTTACTACTGACATTGGAGGATTAAAGTCTGTAATTCCACCGTCAACTCTTAAAATGTTGTCAGTTTCTTGACAGTTAGACATACATCTTTCATCTGAACTATTTAATCTAATAGCACCGTAGTTAGCAGGATTTGCATAGAATTCTCTTACATTTTCTAAACCATCTTTACCATCTATATCAGGAATGAAACCATTTCTGTTTGGCATTTCGATTTTCATGAATTTTTCTTTATCTAGTCTGAAGTCTTCAGTAACAATCTCACCGTCTACTTTCATACCATTGATATATAACATATATGCAGTTAAAGAATATACTTCATCATCAGTTAATGTTTTTGACTTAGTGTGAGGCATAGCATCTCTGATGTACCACCACATAGTACTAGCAACTGGCCAGTAAGAACCAAATACTCTTGATGGACCTTCTGCTTTAGGGTCAAGCCATCTGTTGTTTGTAAGTGTTCTTTTGATCTCTTTTGCTTTACCAGCTGAAAGTGCAGGGTATCCACCACCACCAGATCCAAAGTCTCCGTGACACATCATACATTGTGCTTCATATAAAGCTTCACCCTCATCAACATATCCAGAACCTTCAGGAAGACCTCTGTTTAAACCGTCAATATCTTTATCCCAAGCTTTAAGCTCAGCAGCATTAGGAACTCTACCATTATTATAAACTGCTTTTATTCCAGTTTCGCCTTTAGTAATATCAGAGTCTTTATATACTTGAGTATTTACTTTATATGGTCCAGTTTCACCATCTTTTATAGGGTAGTATACACCACCACTAATATCTTTTTTTGCATTCCACAGTCCATTGTAAGCTGTTTCGTTTGCAAAAAGTGAACTAGTTAGCGTAACTGCTAATCCACCTATTGCTGCTGCTTTTAAAGTTGATTTATACAGTTCTAATTTGAACATGGTTCACCTCCCCTTTTTCATTTACTTCCCAAGTTTCTACGGCATTTCTATGGTATACAGATTCTACACCCATACCTTTGTTTTTATCCGCTTTTGAGTGGTCTTTTATAGCTGCTTCTAAGTACTCAGCCGTAACATCTTCACCATATAGTTCTTGGTCAACAGTTGGCTGAATAAATCCAGCATCATCCATAGCTCTTGAAGTAAGAAGAAGTTTTTCACCTTTTTTATACTTGTGCATATAGCTCCATCTAGTCCAACATTTTGGAAGAACAAGACCTTTGATATTTGCTTCTACATAGTTGTTTCCACCATCAAAAGATAGGTCTACATTTGTAATAGTACCCATACCAGACCATGCAAGTCCTTCGATCTCTACCATATCACCGTCTTTTAGATCAGTCCAAGGTTTTTCACAAGATGGAGTAACAACAGTAGAGTTTACTTCATTTGCATAGAAATGTTGTAAAGCTTTACCATCTGGCTTTAATGCAGTATATTTAGAAGTTTCCTCTTTTGCATACCATGGCTCATCTGAGAATTCAAGTCTCTTTAACCATTTAACACATAAGTTACCTTCCCAACCAGGAACTAGTAATCTTAGTGGGTAACCTTGCTCAGGTCTTAACGCTTCACCGTTTTGTCCCCATACAAGCATTGCATCATCAAGTACTTTATCTATTGGTAAAGATCTACCCATCTCAGAGTTATCACTACCTTCAGCAAGCATCCACTTAGCACTTGGTTTAAGACCAAGATCTTCTAAGATAGTCTTGATGTATACACCAGTCCACTCTGCACAAGACATGAAACCTTTAGCAAATTGTAAAGAGTTGTACTGAGGTCTTCTCCACTCTTGACCACCGTTTGCAGGACACTCAATAAAGTGAGTTCTTGTAACTCTTGGGTATCTTTTTAGTTGGTCTAAAGTAAGAACGATTGGCTTATCAACAAGTCCGTTGATCATAAGTCTGAACTCTTTTGGATCAACATGTGCAGTACCACCGTGACATCTTGAGAAGAATAAACCATTTGGAGTAATGATACCTTCAGATTCATGGATAGGAGTAACTGCAATAGAAGCTCTTTCATTTCCAGATGCAAGAAGTGCAGTATATCTTCTTGTATTGTTGTGCTCATATGCAGATGGGATACCATAAAGGTTCTTTGTTACAGGATCTCCCCATGATTGTCCCCATTTTGGGTGATGCATAATTGCAGGATCGCCTTCACCAGCAGCTGATGCTCTCACAGCTGATGGAGCAATAACACTAGCAGCTGCTACAGCACTAACTGCACCAGTTTTTTTGAAAAAATCTCTTCTGCTGATCTGTTGTGTTTCATCAACAGCAGCAACATCAGAATCTTTTCTAAAAATATTCTTTAGTTTTTTCACTATTCTCTCCTTTTATATTATTGACCTATAGTCAAATGTTCTCGATAATGTTATCTAAATTACTTTAAGTGCATATAAAAACTATCTTAAAATTTTTTATGATATTTATTAGCAATTTTTATAGACTTTGACTTTTTTTTAAGTTGTAATTATAATAAATTAGGTGTGTTTTGTAGATTAGCTTTATTGAATATTAGTTATAAAAATTAATTTTATAGAAGTTTACTGTTGAAATATATGATTTTTATAACATACCCTTTAAATAGGTATGTTACGATTATAAACAATTATCTAGTTTATTTTGTATGTAACTTTTTACATCTTCGTATAAAGCTGTTTCTTTGAAGTCACTAAAAGCCGCACCGCTTGCATTTGGGTGTCCTCCACCTTTTGCTAGCTTTTGTGCTAATTTAGATACATCTATTTTATTATCAGCTCTAAATCCTGCTCGACCTCTTCTGTTTATATCAATAAAGAAATGATAATCAGGGTTTGCTTTTAAGAATGCATTGGCAGGTATTGAGATGCTTCCAAGACAATATGTAAGAAGTCCTTTGTGCTCTTTGTAGTAAATAGTTAGATCCTCTTTTACATTTTCTAGTGATTCTACTAAATATGTTGAGCTTATATTGTCTATAGTGTCATTTTTATCTTTTGTATTTAAAAACTCTTTTTTTAGTTTATATATATTTTCATCTAGTGTTATATGACCATCCTTAAGCTCTAAAAACTCAATTGCTCTTGTAAGAAGGAAGTGCTTATATTCTCTAAATTTTTTGGGAAAGATAGTGTTGTTTATCTCATAAGACTTTCCTACCATGCTCATACAAACTTTTCCATACTCAAAAAGCTCATCTTCACTTAGCCATATATCCGCAGCATTTACTGCTTGTACTAGTAGATCAAAGTTCTCTTCACATTTTTCCTCAAAGTTTTTATAATTTTCTTTAAAGTAGTCATATGTAATTTTTGTAGCACTTCTTGAAGTATCAAGATAATACCAATCAAACCTATCTGCACTTTTTTGACCTGTACCATGGTGGTCTAGCAGTTGAATTTTGATATTATAACCTTCGTCATTTAGACCAGTTATGTGTTTGTTTAGATGCTTTGCTTCATCTACGGTTAGATTTAAATCGGTGATCATTAAAAGGATATCTTCATCTTTAGAAGATTGCTCTATTTTACATAGAATATCCTTTATGAACATTTTTACTTCTAGCCCATAATTGGCATTTAAAAAATAACCGTTTGGGAATATCTTTTTAGATATAAGTTGACAACAGTAACCGTCCATATCCGTATGTGATAGATGAAAAAAGTTCATATATAAATATCCTTTAATTGTTTGTATTTATTTGAATTATATCTAAATTTTAATAAAGGAAAGCTCTAAAAATCATAATACATCTCTATAAGATTTTCCCCTTTGTGTTTTGCACTGCATAGAGCTTCATCTGCTAAATCTATCATCTCTTCAAGTGAGTCGCTTATGTTGTTGTTTACTCCAACCGATATGGTGATACTATGAGTTTCATCATTATATTCAAAGGGTGTATTTTGAACTATTTGTTGTATCTCTTGAAATGTTTGATGTATCTCTGCAGATGGTCTGTTTTTTAGCAATATACAAAACTGGTCTACACTAAACCTTGATATAAGTGAATCTTTGTTTAGGTTTTTTTCTAAAATAGCAGCAATTAGTTTTATAGCTTCATCAGCTGTTTCATGACCTTTTGATTCGGTAAATATTTCAAAGTTGTCTATCTCTACACATACCGCTGCTAAAAGATCTTTTCTTTTTTTAGATATTTGGTAAACCTCTTCACCTAAATTCATAAGATAGTTTTTATTGAATACACCGGTTAGATAATCTTTTTTTGCTTTGTCCTGAGTGGAAGTAAATAGTTCTACTACTTCAAGATTGTTATTGACTCTTGCCAAAAACTCTTCATTGCTGAAATCTTTATATAAAAAGTCGTTTGCTCCATATTTTAAAAAGCTAGAAACTATCTCTTTCTCACTTGTACCAGATAGTGCTATAAGAGCTACTTCATCTTTTTTGTATGTTTTTCTAAGCTCCATGGTAAACTCCAGACCATCCATATTTGGCATCATATAATCTACTAGTATAAGTTTTATATTTGGTCTTGTTTTTATAGTTTCTAAAGCTTCTTTTGCACCGTATTGCACTATAGTGTTTAGATTGTATTTTTTACAAAGAGCTTCCATCTTTGCTGCAAAAGTTTTTGAATCATCTATTATCATAACTTCAATTTTTTCATTTAAGATAAATCTTCTTACCATAGAAACAGTATATTCAAGAGCATAACTGCTTTGTTTGATTATATAATCTATAAGGTTTGGATTTTTAAAAATCTCATTATTTTTATCAAGTTGGAATCCAGTAAGTAAAATAGAAGGTATTTTAAATTTATTTATAAAAGTAACTATCTCTCCGTTTTGAGCATCTGGAAGATTGTAGTCTAGTAAAGCAATATCAAACTTACCCTTGTGTTCTAAAATAAGATCAGCACACTCTTTCATAGAAGCAGCCGTATAAACTTTTAGTCCAAGCTCTCCCTCTAGTTTATAACTCATTGTTCTTAAAATAGTTTTACTATCATCAACTATTAGTACTTTCATAATATTTTCCTTGTATATTAAAAGTGAGTATTCTATCTAAATAGTATTTAATGGGGATTAATTATTATTTAAGTTTTAGTTACATTTTAATTACAAAATGGCTATTTAGTAAACTAGATTATATTATGTTTTAATGTGTTAAAATAAATTAAATAGATATTTGGGTATTGATATGAAAGTAATAATTTTTTTATTTAGTTTGTTTTTTGGTGTATCGATGTACGCAATGGATGCAGATTTAATCATCAAAAAAGTTGAAAATAATCTCAACGGTAAAACAGCAGATATCACAATGAGTATGATAGTTCATACTAAAAGATCAAAGCGTACAATCAATATGCAAAGCCTAAGTATAGGGAATGATAAAAGCTTTATAAAGATACTTTATCCAAAAAAGGACTACGGTATAACATTTTTAAAAATAGATAACAAGATGTGGCAGTATGTACCACGAATTGAGAGGATCATAAAGATACCGTCTTCTATGATGCTTCAAAGCTGGATGGGGAGTGACTTTAGCAATGATGATCTTGTAAAAGAAAGCTCAATAAGTGATGACTACAACAGTAAACTAAAAGATGAAAATAAAAAAGATTTTATAGTTGAGCTAAAACCAAAAGAGGATGCTGCCGTTGTTTGGGGAAGAATAGTGATGAATATCTCTAAAGAATATTATCTTCCTGTAAGTGTTGAGTACTATGATGAAGATGATATACTTATTAGAGTGTTAAACTATAGTGATATAAAAAAGTTTAAAGATAAGTTCTATCCAACATACTGGGAACTTACTCCAAAAACTGAAGATAAAAAAGGTCATAAAACTATTATGAAGATTCAAAGTGCTGCATTTGATGAAGATATAGACCCGTCATACTTTACAAAACGAGCACTAAAAAGGTACTCAAGGTAAGAAGATGAAGCCACATTTTGTAATAGCTCTTAAAAATATATCAAGAAACAAAGCTAGATCTATTGTTACTATACTTTTAAGCAGTTTTGCAACGGCTATATTGGTGTTTTCTACTGCATTGATGGATGGGGAGCATAAAGTATTTTTGCAAAGTGCCGTGGAGCTTTATCCTGGGTATATACAAGTAACACATAAAGATTTTAAAGATGAGCCAAGCTTAGATAATATTATTTTAGATAGCAGTAAAGTTGTAAAAGATATAAATACCCAAAAAGGGGTAGAGCTTACAGCTTCAAGGTTTGAAACCTTTGTATTATTCAGTTCAGATATAAAATCAGTTGGCGGTCTTCTAGCAGGAGTTGAACCTGTAAATGAATCAAAAGTATCAAAACTAAAAGAGTCGCTCTTAAAAGGTGAGTATCTAAAAGATGATGAAAGTAATAGTTTATATATAGGATATGAACTTGCCCGTAATCTAAAAATAGATATAGATGATAAGGTAAGCTATATTGGTACGGGAGCTGATTATTCATTTACTGCTGATAACTTAATAGTAAAAGGGATATTTCAAACTGGGCTTTTTGATTTTGATGCAAGCAGTGCTTTTGTATCAAAAAAATATTTTGATGAGATGTTTGTAAGTTCAGGGATGGCTACACATATAGTGGTGCTTCCAAAAGTAAAAGAGGATGCAAGAGTTGTAAGTGATGAGATAAGTAAGGTCATACCTAAAAGCTTAGTATCTAAAAGCTGGGATGAGTCTATGGAAGCTTTGATAAAAGCTATGGAGCTTGATAGTATATTTGGCTATATAACATTGGGGATATTTTTTATCGTGATCTTTTTTGTGATACTTATATATACTTTTATAAGTGTATTTGCAAGGATAAAAGAGATAGGGATATTACGAGCCATTGGTACAAAACAAAAAGAGATACTTCAAATGCTTTTATTTGAAAGCAGTGTTTTGGCACTAGTTAGTGTGATAATAGGTGGAATAATAGGAGCGGCAATTGCGTACTATTTTAATATAAATCCTATAGATTTTGGCAGTGAATTTGATGAGCAGTTCAAGCAGTACGGTCTTGTAAATACTAAGCTTCCAACAGATTTTAATGTGGTAAATATATTAAGGGATATGTTTATCATGTTTATACTTTGTGTAGCTAGTACTCTTTATCCAATTATAAAAATAAACAAGTTCAAACCAAAAGAGGCTATGGATCATGTTTAGTTTGATGTTTAAAAGTGCATTTAAGTCATTGTTTATTAGAAAAAGCAGAACCTTTATGGTGGTACTTATGATAGCATTGTCTTTATGGGGTCTTATGCTTATGCAAGGAATTTATGACGGTATGATAAAGCAGATGATAGACAACACTACAAGAAGTGAATCTGCACATATAAGTATCTACGCTAAAGATTTCAGAGCTACAAAAGATATAGATAAGTTTATCAAAGATGAAAAAGATATTGAAAAATTTCTAAAAGAACAAACTAATATAAAAAGCTATACAAAAAGGGTAAATGCAAGCGGGCTTGTGGCAACAGCAAGATACAGCAAAAATGCTTTTATATATGGAGTAAATACAAACGATGAGATAAAACAGTCAAGGCTTGATGAGTATATCTCAAAAGGGAGTTTTGATTTTGGTAAAAAAAGCAAAGGGATAATTGTAGGTTATAAGTTAGCAAAAAAACTAAAAGTCGATATAGGGAAAAAGATAATAATAAGTGCTCAGGATATAAACAATGAAGTATCATCAATAAGTTTAAAAGTGACAGGTATCATCAAAACAAACAATATGATCTTTGATGAAAATGCAGTGCTTATAGATATAGAAAAAGCAAAAGAGTTTTTAAGTTTAGAAGTTTCAAATCATATAGCCGTAACATTAAAAGATGATATGGGTCTTAAAAGTTTAAAAACAAATATCAATAATACTTTTAATAATGTTGAAGCATTTAGCTGGGGTGAACTGTATCCTGCACTTATTCAGTCAAAACAGATGATGGTAACTTTTGGATATATAAGCTATATGATAGTTTTTCTAACGGCATCTGTTGGGATATTTGGGGTGGTGCTTGTATCTGTACTTGAAAGGCTAAGGGAGTTTGGTATATTAAGAGCTGTAGGTACAAAGTTTTCATATATTGCTATGATGATATTTTTTGAGAGTTTTATAATAGGTACGGCTGGATTTATACTTGGGTGTATACTTGGTGGCGGAACGCTCTATTATTTTAAAATAGAGGGGCTTGATCTTAGTAGTTTTAGTGATGCATTAAGTGAGTTTGGGATGGATGCTGTTACATATGCTGTTGTTGATCCTTCATATTTTATCACGGCACTTTTAGCTGTGTTTAGTGCTGTGGTTTTAAGTATATTGATCCCCCTTAGAATTTTAAAAAGATCAAAACCAATAGAGGTGATAAATGGATAGTTTTTTAGATATAAAAAGTGTTGCTAAAGTTTTTAATGAAAACAGCCCTTTGGAGGTTAAAGTACTTCATCATATAGATCTATCTATAAAACAAGGGGAGTTTGTAGTGATATCGGGACCTAGCGGAAGCGGTAAGACCACACTTTTAAATCTTATAGGTGGTCTTGATGGTGTCAGTGAAGGTGAAGTGAGTCTTGCAGGAGTTGAGATAACGGCACTTGATGAAACACAACTAAGTGATGAAAGAAAAGAAAATATAGGTTTTGTTTTCCAAGCTTACAATCTTATCCCTGTATTTACAGCAAAAGAGAATATAGAATATATTATGAAACTGCAAGGATATACACAACAGCAGTGTGACCAAAGAGTTGATGAGGTGGCTGATAAATTAGGGATAAAAGAGTATCTTACCAAACTGCCAAAAGAGTTAAGCGGAGGGCAGCAACAAAGAGTGGCAGTAGCTAGAGCAGTGGCAAGCAAACCAAAGCTTATACTAGCAGATGAACCAACTGCAAATCTTGACAGTGTTCATGCTTTGGAGCTTATGGATATGATGGAAAAATTAAATGAGGATGAAAATATCACTATTATTTTTTCATCTCATGACCCAATGGTGATACAAAAAGCAAAACGATCAATAGTTTTAAAAGACGGGTATGTGGTAAAAAATGAGATATTGTCTTAACTCTTTATTCTTCTTAGTAGTTGTATCTGTATCTGCTTTTGGTTTAGAGAGTAAACTTGAGGTAGAACTTGCAAATATTGTACAAAAAACATCAAAAAGTGATACCGTAGATTATAACAGACTAAGGCTAGACGGAACTTTTGAAGATCAAAGATATGATAAATTTTTTGGAAAACTTATCATAGACAATGAAAATATTTATAATATCTCAGAAGATAAAAATCAAAATGATACGGAAATTTATAGAGGATATATAAGCTATATAGATGATAAGTACCTATTAAATATTGGTAAACAAAGAATACCTTTTGGGGTAGGGCGTGTATGGAATCCTATAGATATTTTTAACCCTATAGACTCAACAGCAATTGAGAGTGATAAAAGAGAGGGGACAGAGTCTATTCGATTTGAATATGCTTTAGGTGATCTTTCAAACCTTGATACAACTATATCAAAAGATAAATATGCTCTTAGAATAAAAGGATATATGGATTATGCAGATACGGCACTAGTGGTTTTAAAAGATAACAAAAACAAAACCGATATATATGGATATGAGATTTCAGGTGAATTTCTTGAAACAGGTATAGAATTAAGAAGTGAAGGTGGCTATAAAGTTTTACAAAATGGTAAAGATCATTTTGAAACTATAGTAGGTGTAGAGTATGCTTTTGAAAAACCTTTGACAATTCTTGGTGAATATAGATATAGGGGATATGATAATAGTAATCAAGTAGCTATCAAAGGAGTGTATGAGATAACACCATTATTAAACGGTAGTTTGCTAAGTATATATGATTTTGAAGATAAAAGCAGTTTTACATCTTTTGGTTTTGGATATAGTCTTGCTGATGATATAAGTGTTGATATTGGTGGACTATTTTATAGGGGTAATAATTTTAGTGAATTTGGAAAATTTAATGATAGTTGTTTTGTGAAGTTGTTGTTATATTTTTAAGAAGTTATATTAAATATCCACAAAAAGTAAAACTCTTTGTGGATAAATAAAGAGATAAGCAATTAAACAGTTTTAACGTTTTTTGCTTGCTCTCCTCTTTCATTTTCACCGATTTCAAAAGTTACTTTTTGACCATCTTCTAAAGAAACTCTTCCGTAACCGTCATTTTGAATTTCACTGTAGTGAACAAATAAATCTTTACTTCCATCTTCTAATTGGATAAATCCAAAACCTTTTTCGCTGTTGAACCATTTTACTGTTCCGTTGTACTGATTTGCCATTGCATTTCCTTGTTATTGTGTGTAGTTTTATTGTTAGGTAAGTATTGTATCAATTATAGTTATTAATAAAAAATCTGACCAAAGATGAAACAAACTATCAATCATCTTTAAGTATGGTACGCCAGGAAGGATTCGAACCCTCAACCACCGGGGCCGAAACCCAGTGCTCTATCCAGTTGAGCCACTGGCGCACATTCAATCATATATCCAGAAGATAAAAGGTCACCCTTATATCTTCTATTATATTTCGGCTATTTTAAAAAGATTACAGTCTAGACTCGTATCTTCTTAACATATAAAGTTTTTTAAGCATTTTCTTTCTAGCATTGATCTTTTGCTTTTTCTTCTTTTCCGGATTAGATTCGAAGTATCTTCTTGCTCTTGTTTCCGTTACGATTAAGCTTCTATCACATTGCTTTTTAAATCTTCTGTACGCTTCGTCAAAAGACTCGCTTTCTTTTACTTTTATACCAGGCATTGTTTCATCACCCACTTTCTTTTATCGATTAACCATGCTTTGGTATAAGTACATAGTCATAAAACTGAATCGCCATTTTATATAAATAAATCTTAATAAGACTTTAAGTATAATAACATTATTAAATAATATGATAGGTAATTAGATGAAATTAACACATTTAGATGAAAATAACAGACCAAAAATGGTAGATGTCTCTTCAAAAGAAAATACAACTAGAGTAGCTGTAGCAAGTGGTATTATAACAATGAGCCAAGAAGCATACAGTAATGTAGTGTCAAATAATAATAAAAAAGGCCCAGTAGTACAAACAGCTGTGATAGCTGCAATTATGGGTACAAAAAAGACCCCAGAACTTATTCCTATGTGTCATCCACTACTTTTAAGTGGTATAAATTGTGATGTGGAAGAACTTCCAGAACTTCCTGGTTTTAAACTTACTGTTACTACTAAACTTGCTGGTCAGACAGGTGTAGAGATGGAAGCATTAACAGGAGTTAGTATCGGACTTCTTACTATATACGATATGGTAAAAGCTATAGATAAAGGTATGATTATATCTAATGTACAACTTGAACATAAAAGCGGTGGAAAAACTGGAGATTTTCTCAGAGAGAGTGTCCAAAGCCACAAGGATAGAAAGGAAGATAAATAGATGATAGACCTTAATCAACACAAATTAGAGCTTGATTATCCATGTATGTGGAAATATAAACTTGTAATAAGATCTCAAAATAATATAAAAAAGATCATAAAAGAGGTTTTAGATGAGAGGGAACACGGTGTAAAACCTTCAAAGACAAGCAGTAAAGGTAAATTTAAAAGTTATACATTAGAGATGATGGTACACAATGAAGATGATAGAAAAGAGCTTTATAAGATTCTAGCAGATCATGAGCATATTGAGATGGTAGTATAATTTAAAAGGAACAGCTTTATGAATGACATAGTTTTTGATAAACATAGAATACAAGTAGTAGAAAAAGCTCTGTTTGAAAATGAGTATATAAAAATAGAGATAGAGCCTTTTGAGATACCTTGGCTTAAGATATTTACAAAAAAACTTTATAAAGAGTTTAGTCAATGTGATGAAAATACAAAAAAAGAGATTTGGCGTTGTCTTGATATCATTGAAAAACAGATGATTGCCTCATTTCGTCCTGATAAGATAAATATAGCTTCTTTTGGTAATTATGTACCACATGTACACTTTCATATACAAGCAAGATTTATCAATGACAGCTATTTCCCTGAACCTACTTGGGGAAAAAAACAGCGAGACGGTAATGTGCAAATAAGTGAAAAATTATTAAAAGATTTTTATGATAGTTTAATTATAAAGCTTAATTAAGATATAATCGCGTCATGAAAAGAAGAGAATTTTTATTATTATCGGCAATAAGCCCAGTTATGGCAAAAGACTTTATAACAAATACTAATAATGTATTTTTAAATAAACAAGATATGAGAACCTTGATATATCTTGATAATAGACTAGGAAGAGTAAGAAGATATATAGGATTTGGAAACTTTAATTTTTTATCTTTGGACGAGATGTTCTATTACGGTAGAAATTACTCATCTATAGGAAAATTTACAAAAAGTGAAAAAGATCTTATCGAAAAACTTTTTTTCCAAAATCCTCAATACCATGGATTTTACGGTGATAGAACAATAAATAACATTACAAATAAAATATCTACAAAAGATATAATCAAAGTACCGTATTCAGGACACTTTATCTATAGGGGGAAACCTTATGATGATTATAATAGAATCTTAAAAGATGTGGGAAGTGATATTATTCTTACTTCTGGAGTTAGAAATGTTGTAAAACAATTAAGCTTGTATGTTTCAAAAATAAAATCAGTAAATGGAAATTTATCTAAAGCTTCTGCTTCTATAGCACCTCCTGCATTTACTTATCATGCTATTAGTGATTTTGATGTTGGTAAAAAAGGGTGGGGTAGCAAAAACTTTACCTCTGCTTTTGCACGAACTGATGAGTTTCGCAAGATGAGAAAACTAGACTATATAGATATAAGATATACAGTAAATAATAAAGACGGTGTTAGATTTGAACCTTGGCATATAAAGGTAATATAGTCACATGACAAAATATATAAAAATAACAAGCCTTGTGCTGTTATGTAGCTTCTTGTTTGTTGCTTGTAATAAGAATAACATACAAAAAGAGACTTTACTAGATCAAAATAATTCAGATACAACAGTTCCCCCTATTATAAATAATCAAAGTGTAAAAAATAAGTCACAAGAGCTGATAGAACTTAAAAAAACTTCTAAGATAATTGAAAAAGCAGAAACAAACTATATCAGCTATCCCGAACAGGTCTTAAAAAGAAAAAGCACAAAAGAACAATTTGGATACTTTGATTTTGATATTATTAAAAAAGGTTATATGGATGATAACACTCTTTTAATAGTAGGTGGTATACAAGGTGATGAACCTGGTGGTTTTATGGCAGCCTCTCTTATAGCAACTCACTATAAAATATTAAAAGGATCTGTATGGGTAGTACCGAATCTGAATTTTTACAGTATTATAAAAAGAAGTAGAGGACCTCATGGTGACATGAATAGAAAGTTTGCAGATCTTTCAAAAGATGATCCAGACTATGAAACTGTACAAAGAATCAAAAAACATATTGCTAGTAAAAATGTAAAACTTGTAGTAAATCTTCATGATGGAAGCGGTTTTTATAGACCAACATATGAAGATAAGCTTCATTCTCCACTTAGATGGGGACAGTGTACTATTATAGATCAATCTAAGATCAATACAGAAAAATATTCAGATCTTGAGTCTATATCAAATAAAATAGTTAAACATGTAAATAAGTACTCTTTAACTGATGAACACAGATATCACCTACACAACACCAGAACAAGTGAAGGTGATAAGGAGATGGAAAAAACTCTTACTTATTTTGCTATCAATCAAGGTAAAGCAGCCTTTGGAAATGAGGCTAGTAAATCTCTTCCTACACATCAAAGAGTATATTACCATCTGCTGGCTCTTGAAAAATTTATGCAGGTTATGGGTATAGAGTATGAAAGAAACTTTAATTTAAATGATCAGGTTGTAAAGAATATTCTTGATAATGATATTGAGATAACACTTTATGATGATAAGATCAAATTACCTCTAGCTCAAATAAGAGATATACTACACTATTTTCCTATAAAAGAAAACGGTGATATAGATTTTATCCCTAGTAATCCTTTGATGAGTATAGTAAAAACTAAAGATGAGTATACGATCTATTATGGAAATAGAAGGCTTTCAAAGTTAAGACCTGATTTTACACAACATATGGACAGTAAAAAAACTGCAAAAATAAAAGTAGACAAAAATGATGTAGAACTTGACTTTGGTAAGACTGTAAAAGTTAAAGATAACTTTATGGTATATCCTGTAAAAGACTATAAAATTAATGTTGTTGGATATAGAGACAAAACAAAGATAGATACAAATGTAAATATAACTTATTCTAAAATGTTACAAAGATTTTCTATAGATAAAAAAGGTAAACGGTATAGAGTAGAGTACTATAGCAAAAATAAATTTGCAGGTATGATAATAGTAGAATTTGATGGAAGTAAATCATAATGATAATAAAAGAACAGATTTTAGAACTTATTAAAACAAGACCACTTGTTATTGACGGTGCAATGGGTACACAACTTCAAACTTATGGAGTACCAGAAGAAGCTTGGATAGATCACAATGGTGTAAACCAAGAGGGTTGTAACGAACTTTTAAATAAAACAGCATCTGAAGTTTTAGAGAAGATTCATAATGCTTACGCACTAGCCAATGCTGATCTTATTAAAACAAATACCTTTGGGTCAATGAACTGGGTACTTGATGAGTATGGTTTAGGTGAGATGTCATATGAACTTAGTCGTCTTGGATGTGAGATAACTAAAAAGATATGTGATAAATATAGTACACCTGAAAAACCAAGATTTGTTTTAGCTTCAATTGGACCAGGTACTAAACTTCCTAGCCTTGGGCATATAACTTATGATGAGATGTATGATGGTTACTGTGTTATGGCAAAAGGTTTAGTTGATGGTGGGGCTGATCTTTTCTTACTTGAAACTTGTCAAGATCCACTTCAAATAAAATCAGCACTTCACGCTTTAAGTGACACTGCACCTCAAATTCCTATTATGGTATCTGTAACTATTGAGCTTAGTGGTAGTATGTTAATTGGAACTGATGCACAAACTATTGCTGCTATTATGGAGCCTTTTGATATTTTATCTTTAGGATTTAATTGTGGTACTGGACCAGAACAGGTTAAAAAACATCTTGAAGTTTTAAGCACACTCAGTGATAAATATCTATCTATCCACGCAAATGCTGGACTTCCTCAAAATAAAGGTGGATATACCTTCTATCCAATGGGACCCGATGAGTTCTCAACTCAACAAAAAAGTTTCTTAGAATTTGACGGGGTTAGTTTCCTTGGTGGTTGTTGTGGTACTACTCCTCAGCATATAAAAGCTTTAAGTGATGCGATAGAAGGTATCGCTCCAAAAGCACCAACAGGTTCACATCCAACTTCACTAGCTTCATTGTTTAACACAGTAGAGCTAAAACAAGACCCAGCACCACTACTTATAGGTGAAAGAAGTAATGCCACTGGTTCAAAAGCTTTTAGAGAGTTACTAAAAGCTGAAGATTATGAGGGAACTTTAACAGTTGGACAACAGCAAGTAAGGGCTGGAGCTCATGTAATTGATGTAAGTGTTGGTTTTGCAGGTCGTGATGAAACAAAAGATATGAATGAGGTTGTTTCAAGATATACTCAAAAGATCAATCTTCCACTTATGCCTGATTCTACACAAACTCCAGCGCTTGAAGAGGCTCTAAAACTAATAGGTGGAAAAGCTATCATAAACTCAGTAAACCTTGAAGACGGTGAAGAGAAGTTTGATGAAGTATGTGCTTTAGCAAAAAGATATGGGGCTTCTTTAGTTTGTTTGGTTATTGATGAAATTGCTATGGCAAAAACAAAAGATGACAAAGTAAGAATAGCTGAACGAATCTACCAAAGAGCTGTAAATGTTCATGGATTAAGTCCTGAGGATTTAGTTTTTGATATGCTTGTATTTACTATTGGTAGTGGAGATGAGGAGTATCATACTGCTGGAATTGAAACTATTGAAGCTATTAGAGAATTTACTACTATGCATCCAGAAGTTAGTACAACTTTAGGACTATCTAATATCTCTTTTGGTCTGCACAAAGATGCCAGAGTTTATCTAAATAGTGTATTTTTACACCATTGTGTACAAGCAGGACTTTCTAGTGCAATTGTAAATGTAAAACACCTTGTACCTATAAATAAAATGAGTAAAGAAGATCTGAAAGCTTGTGAAGATCTGTTGTTTAATAAAAGAGATCAGGGTGATCCTTTATTTGCATTTATTGAACATTTTTCAGATATAGGTGCTGTTGAAGATAAAAGCAATGAAGAGCTTGAAAAGTTAAGTGATAAAGAAAAGGTTATCTACCTTTTAAAAGAGGGAGATAAGGAGAGACTTATCCCGCTTGCCTTGTCATTAAAAGATTGTATGCCAGCTGAAGTTATAGTAAATGAGTGGCTTATTGACGGTATGAAAGAGATTGGTGAGTTATTTGGTAGTGGAGTTATGCAGCTTCCATTTGTACTTCAAAGTGCAGAAACAATGAAAGCAACCGTTGACCAGCTAAATCCATACTTACCTAAAATAGAAAAAGCCACAGAAACTACACTGGTTCTTGGTACTGTAAAAGGTGATGTGCATGATGTTGGTAAAAATCTTGTAGATATTATACTTTCAAACAATGGATTTAAAGTAGTAAATATTGGTATAAAAGCTGGTATAACAGAGTTTATTGAAGCTGCCAAAGAACACAATGCTGATGCTATTGGTATGAGTGGATTGTTAGTAAAATCAACAAACGAAATGAAAGCAAACCTAGAAGAGTTAGAATCACATAATTTAGATATACCTGTTATGCTTGGTGGGGCGGCACTTACAAAAGCTTTTGTGGATGATTTTTGTAGACCTGTATATAAAGGACCAATATTTTATGCAAGAGATGCCTTTGATGGTGTTGTAGCTATGCAAAGAGTAGAAAAGGGTGGAGAGATAGATACTGCTATGGCAGCTGATCTAGTACAAGTTGAGCAGACTTTAGAAAAAGAGCAGAAGATACCTTTTGATTCCAAGATTCATATCCCAACTCCACTTGAATTAAATCATAACTTCAATCCTCCATTTTGGGGTATAAGAGATATGAGTAATGGTTTTGATAAAGAGCTTGCATTTGAGTGGATAAACCATAGGGTTCTATTTAGGCAAAGATGGGGATATAAAAAAGGTAAACAAAATCCTGAAGATTTTAAAGCTCATGAGGAAAATGTAGTTAAACCACTTTATGAAGATCTAAAAGATGAGTTCTTAGATAAAAGTATCTTTGAGCCTATTGCACTTTATGGATATTTCCCTTGTAAAGCAAATGATACTACACTAGAGATTTACAATGATGAAAAAACAAAAATCATTGCAACTTTTGATTTCCCAAGACAAGGTAAAGAGCCACATAGATCTATAACTGACTACTTTAAAACAAATGAATTTGATGTGGTTGGATTTAGTTTTGCTAGCTCAGGTCTAAAGATAACAGACTATGAAAAAGGCTTTTATGACAAAGGTGAGTTTAACAGATACTATCAGATCCATGGACTAGGAGTTGAACTAGCTGAAGCAGTTGCTGAGATAGTACATAAACAAATCAGAATGGATCTAAATATTGTAGATGGTGAAAAGCCGGTACTAAAAGATGTAAGGATGAAGAACTATCAAGGGTGTAGATACTCACCTGGATATTCATCTTGTCCTGATCTGGCTCAAAATAGAACTATCTTTGATCTGCTTAAGCCAGAAAAATATGGTATAGAACTTAGTGAAACTTTCCAAATACACCCAGAACAAAGTACGGTAGCAATAGTAGTACCAAATAAAGAAGCTAAATACTTTAATATCTAAAATAAAAGAGTTCATATAAAAAAATATAAACTCTTTTAGAAAATATCTAATTTTTTAGGAAATAACTCTCGATACCGTCAGCCATAGCTTTTGCTATAAGCCTTTGGTACGATTTCTTAGCGATTCTTCTTCCCTCTTCAGGGTGGGAAATATAGCCAACTTCAACTAGTACTGATGGCATCTGTGCACCAACAAGAACCCAGAAAGGTCCTTCTCTTACACCACCATCCCTAATAGCCTTTTTACCATATTTTTTTCTAAGTTTATATAGCATATTTTTTTGAATATCTATTGCCATCTTATTGGAAGCTGTTATCTTCCCTTGATTTAGTATGGTAAGAAGTGAGCTTTTTGAACTCCAGTTCATATTACCCATGTCACCTTTGTTTTCTAAAGCAGCAACCCTTTTGGCTCTTGCACTTCTAGCAGGGCTTAGGAAGTAAGTCTCAACACCTCTTGCTTTTCTAGCTTTCTTCTTTGGTACTGCGTTTGCGTGTATAGATATAAACATATCAGCTTTTTTTCTATTTGCATATTTTGTTCTTTTACCAAGTTTTACATATTTGTCTCTATCTCTTGTTAGTTGAACCTTGAAGCCTTTTCTGTTTAATTCTTGTCTTAAAAATTTACTTATATTTAGTACAATATCTTTTTCATATATTTTTCTACCGTTTGTTGCACCTGGATCTTTACCTCCATGACCTGCATCAATAACAATTGTTTTTTCATATGGATATATAAAGTCTTGTTTTTTCAAAGGTTTTGTTTTTTTAAGGCTACTTAGGTTTTTAATAATGATCTTATTATCACCGATTATATAGATAGTTTTAGGGTTTGATCTGTTTTGCAGATATATTCTTAGTTTATCTTTCTTATGTTGATATATTACTGTTTTATCTATACCAGATACTTTTAGTTTTTTATTATAGGCACCTTTGAAGTTACCTTTGATATCAAAGTAGTCTCTTGAAAAACTCTTATGTTTTCTTTCGTAAAAATCAAGATAAGTTTTGTTTATTTTATGATTGAATTCTACAATAATAGTATTTTCAACTGCTCTTACATCTGAAATAGTATATTTTTTATCTTTTAGAAAAGAGGGTGCTTTTGCAGGTGACGGCGATATTTTTTCTTTTAGTACTTTTACCTTATCTATTTGTTTCTTTTTTTTAGAAACTATATCGATGTGTTTTATTATGATCTGATTTTTGTTTGTAAGAAATAATGTTTTTGGATCTTTTTTATTTTGAATATATATTCTTAAAATATCTTTTTTATGTTGATATATTATTGTTTTATCGACATTTTTAAGAGTAATTTTTTTACTTTTTGCATATTGATAGCGTCCATTGATGTCGAAGTAATCTCTATGGTAGTGTTTATATTTTTTTTCAAAAAAGTTTATATATGAGCTGTCTATGTTTTGATTGAATGTTATGATAATACTGTTTTTATCATGTTTTACAGATTTGATATTGTATTTTGGTTCTAATTTAAAACTTGTTGTGATCTTTTTTTTAAGATCAGAAGTTTTATCAAGACGGTTTAACTCTTTTTTGTATTTTAGTGTATTGATCCCTAGGTGCTTTCCGTAGTTTATAAGGTCTTTTAGATATTTTATCTCTTTATCTTTATTTCCTGAGACTACTGCACCCAAATATTGTTTTTTTGTAGAGTCAAACTTACCTTGATAGTAGTTTGAACCTCCAAAAAGAAAACATTGAAAAAGTATTAATAAAAGAAAACCAGTTTTGCTAAACACTTTATAGTCTTATTCGCCGTTTGTAAGTTTGCCCATTAATTCTTTCACACTGATTATTTTATCAAGTTTGTGACCTTTTGCTCCTGTAAAGAATAGACCGGTATCAGTATCTCCCATATATGCAGCACTTAATCTATCAGCTATACAGTAACCAACAGCTTTTGCTTCTTCACCTTTTTTACAAGGTGCTACACAGTTACTTATACAAGCTATTTTTGGAGCTGTTCCCTCTTCAATTGTTTTTTGAAGATTAGTCTTTACACCTCGTGCCGGTAAACCAACAGGTGATTTTAAAAGTTTTATATCTTCCTCTTTTGCATTGATAAGTACATTTTTAAGTTCATCATCTGCATCACACTCAAAAGTACCTATAAATCTTGTAGCCATCTGAACACCAGAACAACCCATATCTAAAAATTTGTCGATATCATTTTTATCCCATATTCCACCGGCAGCTATAATAGGTATATCTCCCCAATTTTTAGCTTCCTCTATTACAGGAGGTACTATATTTTCTAATTTGTACTCATCTTTGAAACAATCTTCATATTTAAACCCTTGATGACCACCACTTAAAGGACCTTCTACGATAACAGCATCCGGTAGTTTGTTGTATCTTTTCCATTTTTTACAGATAAGTTTTAATGCTCTTGCACTACTTACAATTGGTATAAGTGCTACATCTGGAAAATCTTGAGTAAATTCAGGCATATTTGTTGGTATTCCGGCACCAGTGATGATTATATCTATTCCTGCTTCACAAGCATCTTGTACAGCTCTTCCGTATTCATTTTGTGCATATAATATATTTACAGCTAGTGGCTTGTCTGCACATATCTTTCTTGCATTTTTAACTATTGCATGAAGAGCGTCTCTTGAGTAAAAGTTTTCTGCTTCGTATGGCTTATCAGCAATAAGTTTTTTAGAATATTTTTTATCTTCATAGTATCCTGTACCAACAGCACTTATAACTCCAAGTCCACCTTCTAAAGAAACATTTCCTGCAAGTTTATCCCAGCTGATACCAACACCCATACCACCTTGAATAATAGGCTTTTCTATTGTATATTTTCCAATTTTTAATGAATTCATAATTTATCCTAATTTACTATAATCTTTGCAAAATTCTTTTTACCTTTTTGTAATATGAATTCACCTTTTGTTAGTTCCATTTTGTCATCTTCAACTTTTTGTTGATCTATTTTAACAGCACCTTGCTTTATATCTCTTCTAGCTTGAGAAGTTGAAGGTACAAGTTTAGCATCTACTAGAACTTGACATATCCAGCTTCCCTCATCTATGTTAAATTGTGGCATATCTGTAGGTATATCTTTTTTTGCGAATATCTTTTCAAACTCTTTTTGTGCAGTTTCACCGGCACCAATTCCATGGAATCTATCCACAAGTTCAACAGCCAGCATCTCTTTTACTTTTTTAGGGTGAAGCTCTTTAGATTCAATACCTGCTTTTAGATCAGCTATATCTTTTAGTGATCTTGAAGATAGAAGTTCATAGTATCTCCACATAAGTTCATCGCTGATACTTAATATTTTACCAAACATATCATTTGCTTTATCTGTTACACCTATGTAGTTTCCTAAAGATTTTGACATCTTTTGTACTCCGTCAAGACCTTCTAAGATAGGCATCATAAGTACAACTTGCTGTTTTTTTACATTGTAAGCTTTTTGAAGTTGTCTACCCATAAGCAGATTGAATTTTTGGTCAGTTCCACCTATCTCTACATCAGATTTAAGTTCTACGGAGTCATATCCCTGTAAAAGAGGATATGTGAATTCACTAACAGCTATTGGTGAGTTAGAAGCATATCTTTTAGAAAAATCATCTCTTTCAAGCATTCTGGCAACTGTCAAGTTTGAAGTTAGAGCAATAAGTCCTGCAGCACCTAGATCATTTAGCCAAGTACTGTTAAATACAACATGGGTTTTCTCAACATCTAAAATTTTAAACACTTGATCTCTATAGCTTTGTGCATTTAATTCTACATCTTCTCTACTTAATATTTTTCTAGTGGCACTTTTACCAGTTGGGTCACCGATCATTGCAGTGAAGTCACCTATTAAGAATTGGATTATAGCTCCATATTTTTGAAATACCGCCAGCTTTTGTAAAAGTACAGTATGACCTAAGTGAAGATCAGGGGCAGTTGGATCAAATCCTGCCTTAACATAAAAATTTTCACCGTTTTCGTAATAGTTTCTTATAAGTTTTTCAAGTCTTTCCTCGTCTATGATCTCTTCAGTTCCTCTTGCGATCTCTTCTAAAGCTTCTTTTATCTTATTCTCTATATTCATATTATTTTACATTATCCTTCATTATTTATAAGCATCTTGAGCCATATAGAACTCTATCACTTTTACTTTTTGCTCACAAAAAGATCTAACATCCTCTTTTGTGTCATTTTTTATCTCAAAATCAATAGTACAATATTGATTTGATGAGTGTTGGTCTCGTCCATAATCAACAAGTAGTATAGTAGCTTCATGTTCAACTGACAGATAAGTTAAAAATTTTGCAAGTTCACCTCTTACATTTGGGAAGCTCACAACTGTAGTATATTTATAAAATTTATCTTTCACCCAGCCGCAATAAAGCATCTGCTGGTCTTTCTTCATCTTTTTATATGCAGTTTCACACATCTTATGATGAATTATTACATCTTTACCATCTTTTAAAGCTACTATGTCATCTCCAAATTTAGGATGACAACAATGGTCAAATGATACAGAATTTATGCTAAAATTCGAATATACCAGTACATTATCAAATTGAATCTTTTTTAAAGTAAGTGTTTGGGCTTTTAGTCTTGCAATAAGTCCGCTTGTTTTTCTTATATGTTTTTCAAATATTCTTTTTGTATTCTTAAGATGATCTAGATTATAAACTATTTTTGGCAGGTTTGAGACAGTTATAATTTCTTTAGTCTCTTCTAAAATAGATTCTTTATATCTTGAGAATATTGTATTTATAATATTTTTACTACTTAGATCATCTATAAGTTTCATTCGGTTATGACATAGGGCTTTTATGGATTTTTTTGCTTTTGTAGTTTGTACCATATCTATCCAAGTACATCTAGGAACTATATGTGATCTTGTATTTATAGATACAATATCTCCGCTTCTTAATTCTGTAAGAAGTGGTTTTGTAACTTTGTTAATGGTGGCTTCTATTGCATGATTTCCAACATCTGTATGTATTGCATAGGCAAAATCAAATGCAGTAGCACCTCTTGGAAAAGAGAATGTATCCCCTTTTGGAGAGTATACAACTATATCCTCGCTATATAGATCTTGTTTTGCATCACTGTAAAGCTCCTCCACATCAACTTCACTAGAAGCTAAGGCGTGAAGCCATTGAAGGTTAGGGGACTTTGATGAACTATTTCCATTTTTATACTTCCAGTGTGCGGCTACTCCATACTCTGCAATTTTGTGCATATCAAATGTTCTTATTTGTACTTCATATATTTTAGACTTTGAGAAAACTGTCGTATGTATTGTTTGGTATCCATTCTCTTTTGGTGTTGATACATAGTCTTTAAATCTAGCAATTAAAGGTTTGTAATTTGTATGGATTATACCTAGTACATCATAACAGTCTAAAGGTCTATTTACAAGTATCCTTAGTGCAAAAAGATCAAGAACTTCATCTATACTTACCCCTTTTCTTTGCATCTTGAGGTATATAGAGTAGTTGTGTTTTATTCTGCTGAATATTTGTATATCGTCATCCATATAGCCATGCTGTTCAAGAATCTTTTTTGTTTGTGTAAGAAAGTTGTTTAATGTCAGCTGTATCTTTTGTTGATACTCTTTTAGGTAAGTATCGATCTTTTGCCACTCATTTGGATAGAGATAATAAAAAGAAAGGTCTTCCAAAATATTTTTTATAGTAGAGATACCAAGTCTGTGAGCAATTGGTGCATACACTACTAAAGTTTCTTCAGATATTCTTTTTTGTTTTTCTGGTTTTAGAGCATCAAGGGTGAGCATATTGTGCATTCTGTCACATAATTTAACAACCATAACTCTTACATCATCTATAGATGCTACAAGCATTTTTCTAAAAGTTAGTGCTGATAATCTAAGCTTTGAATTATCAGTTGATGGTGCGAACTCATGCTCTCTTATCTCATCTATTTTTGTGATACCATCAACAATATGTGCCACATCAGAACCAAATTGATCTTTTATCTCTTCAATGGTTGTAGGTGTGTCTTCAACAACATCATGAAGAAGTGCTGCTGTAACCATTGCTTCATCATTACTGTAGTAAGCAGTTATGGCAGATACTAAAATAGGATGTACCACATATGGTTCACCACTTTTTCTATATTGCCCTTCATGAGAGTTTATAGCAAGAGTTAAAGCATCTTCAACAGCGGAGTTACATGGAAAATGTGATTTTAAAAAATCAATCGCATCATCTATCGTATTTATGGTTTTTAGGGTAGTTAAAAAATTATCCAAAATGTTATCCCGAAAATTTATCGTGTGAGTAAAACATATTGTTTTAAAATAAAAAGAGTTTAGAAATTTATATTTCTAAACTCTAAAGTGACTAGGCTGAGAGTTGATTACTCTACACCCTCTATTTTAAGTAAACCTGATGATATCTCTTTTATAGCTATATCAGTGTATTTCATATCTTTAGTTTCCATACTTTCAAGAAGCGGTTTTGCTCCTTTACTAAGCTCGTCTGCTCTTTGACCAACAGCTACAGCTAACATATATCTGTCGTTGTTTACTTTTTCTAAAGCTTTTGCTAAAATTTCTTCTAATCTCATTTGTACTTCCTTTTTATTTTACTACTGAACAGTCTGAATAATCACCGTTTATAATTTTAAACAGATTACCTTTTTTATTCATATTTGCAACTACTATTGGTAGTTGATTGTCTTTTGCAAGTGCTATTGCAGTATCATCCATAACTTTGATATGATCTTTTAAAGCATCATCATAACTGATAGTATCAAGTTTAATAGCATCATCATATTTTGCAGGGTCTTTATCGTATACACCGTCAACTTTTGTAGCTTTTATAAGCATAGTAGCTTCAATCTCTGTAGCTCTTAAAGTTGCTGCTGTGTCAGTTGTAAAGAACGGGTTACCTGTTCCAGCACTAAATATAACAACTCTTCCTTTTTCAAGGTGCCTTTTTGCTCTTCTTACTATAAAAGATTCTGCGATTTGCTCCATCTTAATAGCCGTTTGAAGTCTTGCAGATATACCTATATGTTCACATGCTTCTTGCATAGCTATACCATTTACAACTGTTGCAAGCATACCCATATAGTCACCGCTTGTTCTTTTTATAACACCATCCGCAGCAGCTGTAACACCTCTTACGATATTACCACCCCCAAGAACAATACCAACTTCTATACCGTTGTCTACAAGTTGTTTGATCTCATTTGCTATGTAGTTTAAGATTTTTGTATCTATACCATGACCATTCTCACCGGCCAACGCTTCACCTGAAAACTTTACAAGAACTCTTTTATCCATATGCTTAAACCTCAGTAATTTTTGTGATTCTATCTAAAACTAAATTATAACTTGGTTAAGTAACTTTTTTATATACAAAAGCTACTTTTCTCTTTTTTGACCGATTATTCTTTTTCCTCTTTGTTTAGGTACTCTTTTTTGACTTTTCTTCTTATTTTTATTACCAAAAGCTCCTGAAATTTTTGCTCTTTTCTTATCATCTTTAGTTTCAACTATGACTTTTTTTGACATCTTGTGTATCTTCACATCTACATCAAATCCTTCAAGTTCTAGTCTTGGTATCTTTTGTTCTATATATTTTTCAACTTCTCTTATAAATGCCATATCATATTGATCTAGAAGTGAGATCGCTATTCCATCTTTACCCGCTCTTGCTGTTCGTCCAATTCTGTGTAGATAATCTTCAACCATAAAAGGAAGATCATAATTTATAACATAAAAAAGATCTTGTATATCAAGTCCACGAGCTGCAACATCAGTTGCAACAAGTACTCTTATATCTCCATCTTTAAATTGTGCTATTGTTTTTTTTCTATTTCCATGTGTTTTATCCCCATGAATTGCAGCACTTTTTAGTCCGTCTAGTTTTAAGTTTTCTACAATCTCATCTGCGAGTTTTTTTGTTTTACAAAAAACAAGTACTTGTCTCATATTTTGACTACCGATCAAATAGGACAACATCTCCATCTTTTTCTCTACTTGTACAGGGTATGCTATTTGTTCAACTTTATCGTTTAGTCTATCTTTTGTTTTTACCTCTATAACTTTTGGTTTTAGAAGTATCTGATTTGATAGTTTTTTTACATTTGGTCCAAGTGTTGCAGAGCTAAGGATAGTTTGCTTTAGATTTGGAAGAGCTTCTATGATTTTTTGAATATCTTCAATAAATCCCATATCAAGCATAGTATCTGCTTCATCTAGTACAAGGGTATCTACTTTTGTAAGATTTATCTTCCCTTGTTTCATAAGGTCCATAAGTCTTCCTGTGGTAGCTATTACTATGTTTTGCTTTTGTTCAAGAAGCTTTATTTGAGGTTTTATATTTGCTCCCCCGTAGATACAAGTAGTTTTTACATCCAAATATTTACCATACTCTTTTATGGTTGCTTCAAGTTGAAGTGCTAATTCTCTAGTTGGAGCAATTATAAGTTTTGTAAGCTGATCTTGTTTTGTTTTGTTTTTATATATATCCTGAAGCATTGGAAGTGCAAAAGCAGCTGTTTTACCAGTACCTGTTTTTGCTATGGCTAAAAGATCTCTTCCTCTTAAAAGAATATCTATAGCTTCTTCCTGTATAGGAGTAGCTTTTTCATATCCTTTATCTTCACAGGCTTTTTGTATCTCTTCACATAGTCCTAGTTTTTTAAATGTCATTAATTGCTCCACTGTAATTTAAGTATTGCAATTATATCTAAAATGGTATTAAGTATTTTTAGAGATGCCATAAAATGTAATAAAAAGTTTAAATAATCACTACTTCTTCACTATACAATAATATCATTTTCTTTAATGAAGGAGATTTATGGACTGTATAC
>JAYEKV010000026.1:0-7670 GCA_034716855.1 Campylobacterota bacterium
GGACCAAATGATTAACAGTCATCTACTCTACCGCTGAGCTATGCCGGAATATTTGTTATAGAAAGAAGATATCTTTCGTTTAAGTGGCGAAATTATAGTGTTTTTTTTTTATTTTGTCAATTAATTTTTGCTTAAATTATATATTTTTATAAAATTTCACACTGTTATTATTTATTATCTTGATCTTGCCACTTTTTACCAGTGTTTCTAACAACACTTTAGAAGTTTCACTAAACAAGTTTGATATATCATCTTGTGTAAGTGGTCGTCTTTTTAGAAGTACTATGATTTCATCTTCGTTAAAATCTTCAGTATTTACAATTTTATCTCTATGTGCTATAGTTACTGGTATATTTTCAAATTTATTTGCTATATCTAAAAGTTTTTCATACTCTACTGGCTTTACATCATATGCCGGTGGTCTGTCTATTGTTCCTATATCTACTCTATTTGGTTTTATCTTTGTTAGAGCATCTCTTATTAATTCTATCTCTTCGTTAGAATCATTTAGTGTCTTTACAAACAAACACTCACATATAAGTTGTTTATCATATATCTTTCTAAACTCTACCATACCATCTACTATTTTATCACACTCTACACTACTGTCAACTCTATCTAGTTTTTTAAAACATTTATAACTTACACAATCTAAAGAAAGTTTTACAATATCTATTTTTTTTAGAGTATTTTGAATCTCTTTTTGATAGATATTTGCACCATTGCTTAGTATAAGTGTTTTTATATCACCTTTTATTTTATCTACTTCATCTATTAGTTGTGAAAGGTACGGATATAGTGAAGGTTCACCGTTCGCCGTGAAGGTTATGACATCTATATTTTTATGATTTTGAAGTGCTGTTTTTAGTTGAGATATGATATCTTCTACATTTACTATTTCAGTTTGTTTAGATACTGTTTTAGCCTTTTCAAGCTCACAGTAAAGACAGTCGAAATTACATTGTTTTGAAGATGGTGACAGATCGACCCCAAGACTCATCCCGAATCGTCGAGATGGTATGGGACCAAAGATGATATTTGGCATAAGCTATTTTTTACCGCTTACTCTTTGACACTCAGATACAAAGTGTTTTGCGTTTTCTACCGGTACATCTGGAAGTATTCCGTGTCCTAGATTGAAGATGTGTCTTTTTCCACCCATAGTTTCTTGGATAGCTTCTACACATTTTGTAGTCATCTCTTTAGAGTATAGTCTACATGGCTCCATATTTCCTTGAAGTACATATTTGTCTCCTAGTTTCTCTTTTGCCATTGACATAGGTGTACCCCAGTCAACTCCAAATACATCAAAGTTACCGTATACTCCACCCATATTGATAAATGCAGATACCCCTTTAGGGAACATTATCACAGGAACTTCAGGATACTTCTCTTTTAAATACTCTGCAATTTCTACCATGTATGACCATGAAAATTCATCATATAGTCCAGGCTCAATAGCAGCAGCCCATGAGTCAAAGATTTGTACTACATCTACACCTGATTTAATCTGATTTTCCATATATATCTTAACTATATCAGTAACTTTTCTAAGAATCTTATGTAAAAGTTCAGGGTTAGAGTACATCATTTTTTTACATATATTGTATGTTTTAGTTCCTTGACCCTCTATCATATAAGTAGCTAATGTCCAAGGTGCACCTGTAAATCCAATAAGTGCTATCTCATCACCTCTTTCATCAAGCTGTTTTCTAAGTAACTCTATAGTTTCATAAACATATGTAAGTTTACTAGCTGCTTCCTCACCACCAATAAGTCTGTCTAAGTCAGCTTCATCTTTTATAGGATCAGAGAACTTTGGTCCTTCACCTTTTACAAAAGACAGATCCATACCCATCTCATCAGGTATTACTAAAATATCAGAGAATAAAATAGCAGCATCAACACCAACTATATCAAGTGGTTGGATAGTAACCTCTGCCGCTTTTTTTGGATCGTGACAAAGATTTAAAAAATTACCAGCTTCAGCTCTTACAGCCATATATTCAGGAAGGTATCTTCCTGCTTGTCTCATCATCCATACAGGTGTATAAGGTGTGTCTAAACCTTTACATGCATCTACAAATATCTTTCCCATTAATTTCCCTCATCTTATATTTTATACTTTAAAATTTTGCAGATTGTATCATATTTATACCAAATAAAATATATAATATCTACTCAAATCCATACTCTTTCATAATAGCATCAAAAGTACCGTCTTTTATGATCATCTTTAACCCTCGATTAAAATCCCTTACTTTTTGTTCATATCCATCTTTTTGTTTTGAAAATGCTACAAATAAAGGCAAAGAGTCAATAGCTGGCTCTATGGCTACTATACTATCTTTATACTCAGGGTAACTTGTATTTATAATATTCTGTATCACTTTTTTAGAGCCTATAGTCAGGTCTATTCTTTTTTTGGCAAGTTTTATTACATTTGTTTTTGCATCTTTTACAGATTGGGTTTTTAGATAGCCGGCATCTGTAAAAACTTTAGGATAACCATATCCAATTGCCGTTCCTATTTTGTAGTTTTTAAGATCCTCCATAGAGGTATATTTAAACTCTCTATTTTTGAGTGAAAAGAAAGAAGTATCGGTACTTCCAATTGTGTCGGTATAACTAAAACTCTTAGCTCTTTTTTCATTAAAAAAACAAGCACCCAGTCCATCATATACACCTTTTGATGCAAGTGTCAGAGCCCTATTCCAAGGAAGCCATTTTATTTCAAGTTTATATCCTACTTTTTTTAAAGCTTCTTTTATTATCTTAGTTGTGTAACCACCATCTTTTAATTCTTTACCATAATGTGGAGCCCATGTAGTTTCATTTGCCAATACTATTGTTTTATCTTTTGCAAACAGACCTGTTGATAACAGTATCATTAAAATTGTAATATATCTCATATCTTCTCTTTCTTAATATAATGTTTAATTATATCAAAAAGCTCTTTTCCACAAATTTTAAAAGTCTATTTTTTAATATATTAATAATAGTTGATACATTTTGATACAAAATATAATTTGTTATAGAGTGATATGAAGATAAAAGAGGATAAACTCCTCTTTTTATTATTTTTTGCCTACTTTACCTAAGAAGTAAAGTCCTACTGCAAGTGCAGCTATTGATAAGGCAAAATATAGCATCTCTAGCGGTGTTGCAAATTCTGTATGTAAAACCCTTTGGAAAAAGTTTACTACAAGTACCATAACGATAACTTTTGCAATTTTGTCTTTTAGTTGATCTAATGAATGTATCGCTAGTATCTTACTAGATTTTTCACCACATGCTTCATCTATCTCACTTATAAATAGCTCATAAATTCCAAATGAGAATATAAACATAACTACAGCTATAAGATAAAGGTCAACTGCACCAATGATACCTGCAACTATATCTTCATGAAATTTATCAGGATGAGCACCACTTATTATTGTATTAAAAGTATAAGCCGCAACTCCAAATATATCCATAGAAGCAACAACAAAAAGTACTACAGCTCCTAAAAGACCAAATACTACAGCTAAAATAACAATAAATCTACTTCTCCAAATAGCACCTTCAAATATTTTTTCTAACATTTACTAAAGCTCCTCTTTATTTAATTCTATCCACTTTAGACCGATTCTTACTGCATTTGTAGCAGCTCCAACTCTTACTTGATCTGCGGCATTAAACATATGTATAACATTTGATTCGTAGATATCTTTTCTGATTCTTCCTACATATGTAGTATCTGTATCAGTTGATATAATTGGCATTGGATAAACATTATTTTCTACATCATCCATAACTTCTACATTTTCAAAACCGTCTATTGCACTTCTTACCTCATCAAGGTCTGCATCTATATCTTCACCAAATCTAACTGTTATAGATTCACTGTGAGATCTTAAAACAGGAACTCTTACACAAGTTGCAGCAACAGCTATCTCTTTTTTCATGATTTTTTGAGTTTCATTTACCATTTTCATCTCTTCTTTGGTAAATCCATTTTCTTGGAACACATCAATATGAGGTATAACATTTAGTGCTATTTGGTGAGCAAATGCTTCTTTTTTAGTTTCATCGAGTTTAAAAGCAAAGAAGTCTTGCATCTGATGAACAAGCTCTTCCATACCTGCTTTTCCAGCTCCTGATGTAGCTTGATAAGTAGATACATCAACTCTTTTTATACCGTATAGTTCATCTAAAGGTTTAAGTGCCTGAACCATCTGGATAGTTGAACAGTTTGGATTAGCAATGATACCTGTTTCTCTCCATAGTTGTATATCTTCTGGATTTACCTCAGGTACTACTAAAGGGATATTTTGATCCATTCTAAAGTGACTTGTATTGTCTATCACAACAGCACCACCCTCTACAGCATACTTTGCAAATTTTGCAGAGATAGATCCACCAGCACTAAAAAAAGCAATATCCACTTCGTTCTCTTCAAAAACAGTATCAGTAAGCTCAACTACCGCTATATCTTCACCTTTGTAAGTTATAGAACTTCCTACACTTTTTGCACTAGCTAGAGGAAGCATAGTATTTACAGGGAAATCCATATCCTCCATAACTCTAAAAAGTTCTTCTCCAACTGCTCCTGTTGCACCAACTACTGCTACATTATACTTCATACTCATTATTTATCATCCTCTTTGCTAATATCTAATAAATTTCTCTCTTCTAAGTCTATCCCCGCCATATCATCTGCTGTTTGGATATCCAGTTCATCATCTTTCTCTTTAGGACATTTTGCAATACTTACAACTTTGTCACCTTTGTCAACATTTACGATAGTTACACCAGAAGTATTTCTTCCTGCTTTTCTAATAGTCTGCATGTCAACTCTAATCATCTTACCTATAGATGTAAGAGCCATAAGATCTTGGTCTTCATCAACAATTACATTTCCAATAACTGTTTTACCTGTCTTTGGACTAAGCTTCATAGATGCCACACCAGATCCAGCTCTATTTGTAAGTCTATATGCTTCAACTTCTGTTCTTTTACCTACACCTTTTTCAGATACGGTTAAAAGTTCTTGCTCTTCATGCTCTATAACTTCCGCATCAACAACATAATCCTCATCAGCTTTAAACTTGATACCTCTTACACCTCTTGTAGTTCTACCCTGTGTTCTTGTTTTTTCAACCTCGAATCTTATAACTTGACCAAGTGCTGTAAATATCATAAGATATTGTGACTCAGGCAAGGTTATCTGAGCAGTTACGATCTCATCGTTATCATCTAGAACAATAGCTCTAACACCGTTGCTTCTTATGTTACTAAAGTCGCTTAATGCTGTTCTTTTGATAATACCGTTTTTCGTAAAGAACGCTAAAGACTTAGACTCATCAAAGTCTGTAGTAGGGATAATAGCCATAATCTTCTCATCAGCTTTTAGATTGATAAGATTTACAACTGCTTTACCTTTTGCTGTTCTGCTACCTTCAGGTATTCTGTAAACTTTCAGCCAGTAAAGTTGACCTAGGTTTGTAACGAACATAAGTGTATCATGTGTGTTAGATACAAAGAACCTTTCTATAAAGTCATCATCATGTGTGGTTACGGCAACTTTACCTTTACCACCACGACGCTGCATCTCGTATGCTTTTATTGGTACTCTTTTTACATAACCGTTGTGAGTTATAGTAACTACCATAGGCTCATTAGGTATAAGATCTTCGATATCTATATCATCGTAACTGTCTTCTATCTCAGTTCTTCTTGGCTCGTCGTATTTCTCTTTTGTTTCTACAAGTTCATCTTTGATGATACCGTTTAGTTTATCTTCAGATCTTAGGATAGACTCAAGCTCTTCAATAAGTTCCATAAGAGCTCTTAGTTCATCTTCAAGTTTTTCTATTTGAAGACCAGTAAGTCTTCCAAGTCTCATATCAAGAATAGCTTTTGCCTGAATCTCAGTAAGCTCAAATCTAGCCATAAGCTTTTCACTAGCTTCTGCATCATTTGCACTTGCTTTAATGATCTGTACAACCTCATCAATATTATCAACTGCTATTTTTAGACCCTCTAATATATGTGCTCTTGCTTTTGCTTTCTCAAGATCAAAAATAGTTCTTCTAATAATTACAGTTTTTCTGTGGTTTAAGAAAATATTTAATATCTGCGGTAGATTAAATATCTTTGGTTCTTTATTGTGTACTGCCAATAAGATAATACCAAATGTAGTTTGAAGAGGTGTAGCCTTGTAAAGATTGTTCATAATTATCTCAGACATAGCATCTTTTTTAAGCTCAATAACTACTCTTGTACCTTCTCTGTCAGATTCATCTCTAACCTCACCGATACCCTCTATAACTTTATCTTTAGACAAGTTTGCAATCTGCTCTACAAGTCTTGCTTTGTTTACTTGGTATGGAAGTTCATCAAGAACTATGATCTCTTTTTTACCTTTTGTCTCTATGTGGTGTTTTGCTCTTATCTTTACTTTTCCACGACCTGTTTTATATGCATCAGTGAAACCTTGTCTACCAAATATAGTAGCTCCCGTAGGAAAATCAGGTCCTTGTACAAATTCCATAAGATCTGTTGCATCTGCATTTGGGTTTTCTATAAGGTGAAGTAAGGCATTCATGATCTCAGTTGGATTATGAGGCGGTATCTTTGTAGCCATACCAACTGCAATACCCTCTGATCCATTTACTAATAGTGTAGGCATTCTTGTAGGTAGAACCGAAGGCTCTTTTCCAGTATCGTCATAAGTAGGTACATAGTTTACCGTATCTTTATCGATATCTCGTAAAAGATCTTCACTAAGCTTTGTCATCCTAGCTTCCGTATATCTCATAGCAGCCGCATTATCGCCGTCAACTGAACCAAAGTTACCCTGACCGTCAACTAGAGGCATTCTCATTGCAAAGTCCTGAGCCATTCTTACAAGTGCATCATAAACAGAAGAATCACCGTGAGGGTGGTACTTACCGATAACATCACCGACAATCCTTGCAGATTTTTTGTATGGTGATCTTGATGATATACTTAGATCATGCATCGCATAAAGTATTCTTCGATGAACTGGTTTTAGACCGTCTCTTGCATCAGGCAGGGCACGACCTATAATAACACTCATCGAGTAGTCTAAATATGAAGCTTTAATACTATCTTCAATTTTAATGTCAACTATATCTTGTGATTCGAAAAGATTTTCCATAAGCTATATATTACCTTTATATAAAATTGTATTATTTTATCCAAAAACAACTTATATATACTAAATTGGCAGTTATATTTGTCTATTATATAACTAAAAAAGGGTCGATGAGAACATCGACCCTTTTTCTTATTTTATAATCAGGTTTAAGCGTTTGCTTTTTTGTGATCCATAATCATTGCATAAGCTTCATCTTTAAGCTTAAGCTTTTGTTTTTTCATTCTTTCTATCTCAACTGGATCGATGTGATCTACACCACCCTCTTCAGCTTTGTCGATTTGATCATGAAGATCATTATGCTCATCAAATACTTTTTTGAAGTGTGCATTTGAAGTTTTTAGCTCAGTAACTATATCTCTATATTCATGAAACATATTTTGTCCTTATGTATTGATTTTCGAAATTGTATCAAATCATAGCTTGTTTTGTGCTAAACTATTCACTTTTTCTTAACGATTTGCCTTCGTCGGTGCTAAAGCACATCGACTTCGGTTCCGAATCT
>JAYEKV010000026.1:7770-10662 GCA_034716855.1 Campylobacterota bacterium
TTTTGTCCTTATGTATTGATTTTCGAAATTGTATCAAATCATAGCTTGTTTTGTGCTAAACTATTCACTTTTTCTTAACGATTTGCCTTCGTCGGTGCTAAAGCACATCGACTTCGGTTCCGAATCTAAAAAAGTGAAACTGTTCACTTTTTCTTAACGATTCTCATGTTCTATAATCTGCGTTTATCTTCACATACTCATAACCAAGGTCACATCCATATGCTGTAAAGCTATGATCTCCTTGACCTAGATCACAAACAATTTTGAAAGATTTTTCTTGTAACACTTTGGCAGCTTTTTCTTCCATATCTTTATCAAAGTGAATTTCACCTTTATTGTAAACAGTTACATCCTTAAAAGTTATCACTAGAGTTTTCTCATCACACTGAACTTCACTAGCCCCTATTGTTGATGCGATTCTTCCCCAGTTTGGATCTTCCCCGAATAGTGCTGTTTTTACAAGAAGTGAGTTTGATAATGCTTTTGCAGCTGTTTGAGCATCTGCAATAGTTTCTGCACCGTTTACTTCAAAAGCCACAGCTTTTTTAGCACCTTCCCCATCAGCAACCATCATCATAGCCATATCGTGCATAACCATTCGTAAAGCTTCAGTAAATGCCTCTTTGTCATATGCTTTTGACTTTTTATTTGCAAGTAACATAACAGTGTCATTTGTAGATGTATCACCGTCAACACTTATAGCATTAAAAGTTGTTTCACTTCCAGAACTTAACAGTTCTTTCATATCCTCTTTAGGTATATCTGCATCCGTACAGATAAAACATAACATAGTTGCAAGATTTGGATTGATCATACCTGCACCTTTTGCTATTGCACCTATTTTAAAAGATGAACCATCCTCTAATTTTACTTCATAAAAACAACTTTTAGGATAGCTGTCTGTAGTCATTATTGCTTCTGAAAGATTTGTACCGTTTTTATTTGATAATTTAAACTTTAATGCTTTATTTATAATCTTTTCTTTAGGTATTCTTACACCTATTACACCTGTACTACTCATAATAGGACTTTTAATATCTTGAAACTCTTCTTTTAATTCAGTAAAAATTTCATCAATATCATTAATACCCTCATCTCCTGTCATAGCATTTGCATTTTTTGAGTTTATAAGAACAAAATTTGTTTGAAAGTTATTGTCATATCTTTGATAGTGTTTTAAAGGAGCTGCTTGAAATATATTTTTTGTAAAAACAGCTTCAACATCACACATCGAATCACTATAAATAAATCCAAGATCATAAGCCCCTTTTGGCTTCAATCCTGCACTTATACCGTCACAATAAAACCCTTCTATATCACTAATAGTTCCTTTTATAGGAAAAATACTAAACATTCAAATCCTTTGGTGTTTCTTCTTGGTTAACTAATTTTTTTGCTTTTGTGATACCTGCTTGGTTTCCAATAACTAAAAGCTTACATCCTTTTGTAACTTTTGTACTACCTCTTGGAGTTTGTATAAATCTACCACTTTCTTCAGTAATACCTATGATACTTACTTTTAGTCTATCTCTTAAGTGTGCATCTTTTATCTCATGATTCAAAAACCAACTATCATCATTTATATATATCTCTTCCATATCTATAGGAGTGTCTTTTTTATATAAAAACTCTTCTAAAACATTTTCCATATCAGGTCTTATTGCCATAGCACTTACCCTTTTTGCCATAAGCTCAGGAGGTGCTACAACTTTATTTGCACCTAGTTTTTTAAGTCTTTCTATATCTTTTTGTGATTCTGCATTACATATTATAAGATATGGATTGTTTCTTTCTAACTCTTTTTCATAAAGTCTTACAGAAGCTATAATAGTAATAGAGTCAGATATATTTTTAGATAAAGAGATCACACCTTTAGCACTTGAAAGATGAGACTTTAAAAATGCTTTTTCAGTATATGTTTCCTCTTTTATATAGTACGGATATTTGTGTTCTTGGGCGATAAGCTCCATATCATCACTTGGATCAACAATAACAAAAGGGATATGATTTCTTTTGAACTGTTCTGCAAGTTGGACTGTATATTCGTTATGATTGAAAATAACAAAATGATTCCTAAGTCTGGCTATTTTATACAACATATCTCTCTCCTTGTATAAATCTAAAATCTTACCCCTTACCAATACCTGAATCAATGCTGTAATAGAAAGTGTAAATACTAAAAAACCAAATATTATTAGCGTAATAGTAAATAATCGTCCAGCTTGTGAAATATTGCCTATTTCACCAAATCCAACTGTAGTAAATGTAATACCGGTTTGATATATGGCATCAAGTATAGTAAAATCATCAATGATCATATACCCAATGGTACCTATCATCATAATTGCTTGTAAAAGTATTAGGGGAAGTCTAAAGTGTCGAAATTGTGAGTAGATCTCTCGATCTAGATCAAACTCGGGCTTGGTACTTCTATACTCCCAGCCCAGAGCTTTTTTGATGTTTCTTATGTGACTCATAAAAACATCTTTTCAGTTTAACTTATGAATTCTTTTTAAGAGTTCTAAGTTCTTTTGCAGATATTTTAATCTTGCTTGTTGTACCGTCTTCAAGTGTAATTCTTACAGTTCTTAAATTAGGTAAGAATCTTCTTTTTGTTCTATTCTTTGCGTGGCTTACATTGTTTCCAGACATTGGGCCCTTACCAGATATCATACATCTTCTTGCCATTATTTTTCCTTCGAGTTTAAAATTTTCGTAATTTTATCTAAAACATATTGAATTTATGCTTAAAAATTAAACACATCAAAATCTATATCAAACAATCTATGAGGTTTATCACTATTTGTAGGTTGGATATTCTCTACACCACCGCCTACTGTCATTGCCCCAAAAGGTGTTGTTTGTTCTGTTAACATACCAATTACGGTAATT
>JAYEKV010000027.1:0-10662 GCA_034716855.1 Campylobacterota bacterium
TTCAGGTCTTAGTCTATCCCACTTACCTTTTAGCCAAAGTATAAGATATAGTACCGCAACAAAAGCTATAAAATATAAAACTAACCGTATCATATCCCTATCTTTTTATTCATCCGTCCATTTATGATATAGACACTTAAAAGCACTATAAAACTCATACCAACCATGATACCACTGTAGATATGTGCCATACCGTAGTCCATGATTTCCACCATCTCATAGATAGCTACTGAAGCCACTTTTGTTTCTTCTGGTATACTTCCACCAACCATAAGAACTACTCCAAACTCCCCTACCGTATGGGCAAAGGTTACTATGATAGCTGTTAATAGTGCTGGTTTTATATTTGGTAAAGCAACTCTAAAAATAGTTTCAAGTTTACCTTTACCACTTATATAACTAGCTTCCAACATATTTTTATTTAAAGATTCAAAGCCACTTTGTAAAGGCTGTACCATAAAAGGCAAAGAGTAAAAACAGCTCGCTATAACTAATCCTGTAAAGTTAAAGACCAAGCTTACCCCAAAACTATCTTGAAAAAATTGACCTAGCGGTGAGTTTTGGGACAGTGCCACAAGGATATAAAATCCAAGCACAGAAGGTGGCAAGACTATAGGCAGTGCTGTTATAGCCTCAAGTACGGGTTTGACTTTTGACTTTGTTTGTGAAAGATACCAGCTAAGAGGAACACTAAGTATAAAAAGTATAATAGTAGTGATACCAGCTAGTTTAAATGAGAGTATAAAAGGTGCGAACTCTATCTGGCTTAAACTTTCAATCATCACACACCTGCCCTATTGAGATATCACTTGCTTTTATAAGTGCTATTACTTTATCCCCTTTTTTTAATTTCAGTCTTTTTGCCGAATCTTTTGTGATGATAGATTCTATTGTATTGTTATCATCTAACTTTAAAGATATAGAACTTAGAAGTTTCCCATTGTCTATATTTTTTATAGTTGCATTTAACTGATTACTATAGCTTAGATCGCCGCTTATATTTTTACCTATGGCTATATGGGTTGGTTTTATAGTTAGTTTTACCTCTGTGCCTACTGTAATATCTCTTGGTAGTTCAAGACTCATCATAGATAGTGCTTGATCATTAAACTCAAACTGCACTATGGTTAAACTCTCATTTTTTTGTATCAGTTTTACTTTTGCTTTTAAACTACTCATGGTATTTGGTATCCAAACTCTTCTAATATTTTTTTTGCTTTTTTACTTTTCATAAATTCATAAAAAGCTTTTACCTCAGCATTGACTTTTGCCCTTTTTAGTATCACCATCCCTTGGTCTATAGGTGTATAAAGGTTTTTATCTACCTCTTTCCAGTGTAAATTCTGCTTGAATTTTTTCATCTTTTTACTGTAGAGTGAAGACTTTGCAATGATCCCCACATCTGCTGCCATCATTGTATAAGATACTGTTTGAGAGATAGATTCTCCATAGATAATCTTTTGTTTTACATCACCTAATATTCCGGCATTTTCCAAAGCTTCAAAAGTGGCTTTCCCATACGGTGCTGTTTTTGGATTGGCTATAGCTACCCTTTTTACAAGCTTACTTTTTAATAGTTTTATGCCGTGTCTAAAGCTTCTTTGGTTGTTACTTAGTATTGCTAGTGCCCCTTGTGCATAAACAATAGGCTTAGTTACGGCTATACCCTCTTTATAAAGTGTCTCAGGATAAAACATATTTGCAGACATTAAAAGATCATAAGGAGCACCATTTTTTATCTTGGCTGTTAGTTTACCGCTGCTTCCTAGTATCACTCTTACTTTTGTTTTTGGGTGTTGTTTATTGAACTGTTGTTTAAGTGTATCAATAGCATAACTTACATTTGCAGCAACTGCTATATTTATAGTGCCTGCATAGATAAAACTACTAAGAAAAACATTTAAAACTATAAACTTTTTTAACATTTTTATTACCTACTTCCCTACCATAAGATCTGACGATTTGATGATAGCTGTTACACTATCACCTTCTTTTAGCTCTAAATATTGTGTTGAATTTACTGTGATAATTGAAGCTATCTTTTCACTATTTCCAAGATCAATAATCACTTCAGAGTTTACTCCACCTTCATTTATAGTTTCTATAGTACCATTTAGCTGATTTTGAGCACTGATTTTTAGATCACTGTTTTTTGAAAGCAGTACACTGTTTGATTTAAAAATAGCTACCACATCATCACCCACTTTGAGGTCAAGCGATTCTACAGCCCCTTTTGTGATAACTGATACTAGTACAAATCCACTTTTTAGTTTTAGATGGACTTGTACATTTACAGATCCTAGCTCTATATGTTCTATAGTTCCGTTTAATTGATTTCTTGCACTAATTTGCATAGATAACCTTTGTATAGTTTTGAATGTTCCTGTGTCTATATCTGTCATATTTCCCAGTCTTTGCAAAAATATTTTTTGCTCCTCTTGTAAAGCTTTGTATGTATCTAAAAGATTTTTACCATAAGATGTTAGAGATGTTCCACCACCACCTTTTCCACCTGTTTCTTTTGATACTATAGGGGTATGGCTTAGATTGTTCATACTATCAACTGCATCCCATGCACTTTTGTAGCTCATGGGAACTTTTTTGGCTGCTTTACTTATAGAGCCTTCACTTTCAATTGCCTTTAAAAGCTCAATACGCTTCTCTAGTAAAAAAGGCTGATCAAAAAGTTCTAAGGTTAGGTTTGATGATATATTCACATTGTTCCTTGTATATTCAAATATATAACGATGCAAAAAGTGTACCGTTGTATAACTTAATATATAATGAATAAAATCTAAAATAAGTACCTATCTGATATAATAATTATAATAAAAAAAGGTGTAAAAATGTCTATAGCTATCATAACATCGGGTGGAGATTGTGCAGGGATGAATCCTGCCATAAAGTGGTTTGTCGATTATTGCTTTAACAAAGGTCTTGAACCATATTTTATATATGACGGCTTAGATGGTCTCATAGATGGCAATATAAAAAAAGCCACACATATTGATGTGGCTGGTATTGTACATCTAGGAGGAACTGTCATACGGTCTTCAAGGTCTCAAAGATTTTATGATAAAAAATATAGACAAAAAGCATATGAAAATCTTCTGGCACATGACATAGACAAAATAGTAATCTTAGGCGGTGACGGATCATTTCGTGCCATGAAAGTGTTTCACGACGAATACGGAATAAACTTTGCAGGGATACCCTCTACCATTGATAATGATATATTCGGCACAGACTACTGCCTTGGTGTAGATACCGCACTTAATATTATAAGAGAAGCTACAGACTCCATAAGAGATACATCATCCTCATTTAAAAGAGCTTTCGTAATTGAAACTATGGGGAGAGATTGTGGCTATTTAGCTCTGGTGTCTGCACTTACTTGCGGGGCTGAAGTGTGTTTGATACCTGAAGCACCTTTTGATCTTGAAAGTCTGAAAAGCAAACTTAAACAAGAGCTAAATAACGGTAGAAGATATATCATCTGTATCGTTGCTGAAGGACTAAATATCACAAATGATATACTAAAATGGCTTGAAAAGGATATAGGCATAGAAGCTAGAGCTACAGTTCTAGGACATATACAAAGAGGTGGAAGCCCTACTGTCTTTGACAGACTTATGGCAAGTGAATATATAACATATTGTGTTGATAAGCTTATAGAAGATACGGAAAACAGCAAACAGATAATACTCTATAAAGATTCAAAATTTAAGTTTGAAAGTATAGAATATGTCACATCGTCAAAGTATATGATAAAGAAGGAGCTTTTAAAGTTAGGCACAAATATGATGCATTAAGTTATAATATTAATAAAATATTACAATCAATTATCATACAATACAAAAAAAATTTAGGAAATTAATAAATGGACAACTGGACCTTAAAACCTTGTAGTGATATAAACAGAATGTTAAAAATAAGAACCGACCTGAACAGCTTTGAAAATGAAAAGTACCCTCACCTTGTAACTATAACACACAGATATGCTACATCTGATGATGTTCTTTTCCCTGAACCTACAACATTAGCTTTTTTTAGTGGATTTGAGGAAAGATCACTTTATAATCTTACCGATGCAGTTTATGTTGCACAAGATATACACACTGGACTTTTTGAAGTACATATTTATGCAAAAGATTATGAAAAAACTATCCATCAGACTATAGAGTATTTAAAACTAAAACCTGAATATCATGTGGAGTTCAAAGTAACAAGTGATAAGAACTGGGCTATTATAACAAGCTTAGGAGAATAAGGTATGACTATTACACAAAGTACAAGAAAATTTTTTGCTATTGCATCATTAATGATGGCAATTGGTATAAGCATAGGTGCATTTGGTGCACATGGACTACAGCCTTATTTGGATGAGTATGGGACTACTATCTACAACAAAGGTGTAAATTACTGGTTTTATAATACATTAGGACTTTTTAGTATTACTTTTATTCATCAACTTGCACCTCACTCTACTAAAATTACAAAAGGCTTTTATCTTATAATTGCTGGTACACTTATATTTTCAACTTCACTTTTTATCTTGGCACTGACACATATTAAAATATTTGGTGCTATAACACCAATTGGAGGAACTTTTATGATAATAGGATGGATTCTTTGTATGGTCGCAATGATTAAAGATATTTAGATATAATGATATTCTTATAAAAATTTTACGGAGATTATATGAATTATTCAGATATATTTATACTTGGCTGGAATCTAAATGCTTTTATGTTCGTTATCAATCTTTTTTTAGCGGTTAATATTGTAAGATCAAACGACCCTGAACGATTAGAAAAAGAATCAGAACTTTTAAATAAATTAAGTAGTGAAATGGAAGAGTATTATCCAAATAGACAAATAGAAACATTGATAAGTTATTTGGTACCTTTTACTGCATTTTATAGAATATTATTTAAACTAGCTGAGATGATAATGTTCTTCAATAAAAACAGAGGAACTAAAATGTTCGATTTTATAATATACAAGTACCAACAAGATATAGCCAAAGCTAAAAGTAGAATAAACTAATGCATAAACAATCAATAGATAAAATAAAAAACACTTTTCTTCTAACGCTTATTGGTTCATTGTTCTTAGGCTGTAGTCAATCTGCAGTATCAGTACTAGAAAAAGATCCAATATATGCCCAAAATCTTCAATATACTAAAATAGAAAAAATAGAAAAAAATAATGAAGTAGAGATATTGATAAACACCACATATTTAAATGCCTCTATGAAAGATCACTTCCCAAAAGGAACACAAAATTTCCTTGTAGCAATATACAATACAAATGATGCAGAAAACAACGGTGATCTTACACTTAATAACCAGACATATTTAAAAAAAGCTCCCGTAGAGCCTGAAGATTCTATATATAAAAATATACCATTAATAAACAAATGGGCAAAATATTATATTTATACATTTCCAGTAACAAAAGAAGATAAGTTGATCCTTAGATACGATAGTAAAAAATATGGGTCAAAAAATATTCTATTTAAAAAATACTAATATACTGACCGTATAGAATTAAAAAGGTGTGATATTTTTAAAGTATCATTATTATTTATATGATTATGATATATATAATAATTCGCAAGAACTTTTTTACCGTATTTCTTTGTCTCATCATAAGGGATAAGCTCCATACTTAAAAAAGGCTCATAGTTATTTCTATCCCTAAATAAACCTTTTTTCAAAATTCTTTTAGTAAACCCTATCCCACCATTGTATCCATAAGCTATAAACAACGGATGCTTTAGTCTTTTTTCTAAAAAGTTTAAGTGATGGTTTGCATATTTTAAATTTGTTTTTGGCTCTAATTGCTTATCTATATCATAGTTTTCTTTTAGTTCTTTTGCTATTGCTTTACTTAAAAAAGGCATTATTTGCATTGATCCCATAGCATAAGCTGTTGATATTGAAGTTGGAATAAAACGACTCTCTTGTCTGGCAATTGCATAGATCAATGCTTTTCTTTTATTATCTAAAGAACCTATATATTCTTCATATGGTGTAATAAAATAAGAATTTCGATATCTATCATATCTCTCTTTAACAAAAGCAAGATGTCCGATAGTTTTTTCACTGTTAAAAAGTTTGCTGTATTTAGAAAGCTTCTTATCATCCATCTTTTTACTATCTTTTAAAACTTTTATCCATTTAAATGGATTAGTTGTATCAAAAGAAAGTTTGCTTTTTTTATTTAATTCTATATCAAATATGATATTTTCTTTTTGCTTCTTTAAAATATCTGCAGCATAAAGTGAATAAATATTAACATCCCAGCTTGAAGATAGTTTTTTCAGATACTTTTCATCATTTGTAACCTTATACTGCCAAAAAAGTATATTGTCCTTTTGCATTTGAAAGTATGCTTTTTTATATGCTTTTTTTAAATACTCTAATGCTCTTTTCTCTTTTTTATGTCTTATTGCATTTATAGCAAGATGAAATGTAGACTTAAAATCAAGACCCTCACTACTTAAAGAAAAGAGTGACTTTTGTGCTTTAGTCATATTTAGATTTGTTACTATAAGTTTTATAGTTTGGAAAAATCTCTTATCTTTTTTCAAACGATCAATTGTTTCTAAAGGAAAAAAATTATCAAAGTATTTATCCCTATAAACACTTCCACATTCATTAAAGGTATTAAAGAAAGTATCTTCATCACTTTTTATAAGTTTTTGAAAAGGGATAGCTGAATTTAAAATCTCCAACTTATTATACAGAAGAGGATAGCTAAGTCTTACTTTATCCATAACCAAAGTCAATTCACTTTCTGATAATTTCGTAGCATCATATATGCTAAGTCCAGCTTCAATACAATAATCCTCTTTATTTATCAATGATTTTGTTTTTGATTTTTTACATCTTACAAAATCATCATATATTTTGTCATTGTATTTATCTACAAACCTGTAAAAGATAGGATTATTTAGATATCTGACCTGCCCTAATGCCTTTAATGCTTCATCAGAACTAATCTGCTGGGATAAGTATCTCCAAATATAAAAATCTTTTGCAACACTTGTCGGCTGCTGTTTAAGCCATGTAGCTGATATCTCTTTAGTAGCAAAAAGATTTGTAATAATAAGTAATAATAATATAATTTTCATAAAGGGATTATACTAAAAATTAAATTCTATTTTGATGAATTTTAATAGCAAAAAATTACATTACAATTACATTTTAAAATTCTTTATATAATTTTAGTTAATAATAATTAAGTTAATTTTCATACAAGTTTTATTAAGTTAAACTTATTTAATAAAATTAATCTATGGATATTATTATGGCTAAAATGAATTTTGCAAAGAAAAAAAAAGACTCAAATGTTAAAAGTGAACATCAATGTAAAGTATTAATTGTGGATGATGAAGAGGAAGTACATAATATCACAAAAACAGTACTGCGTAACTTTAGCTTTGAAAATAAAAATATAGTATTTCATAGTGCATACAACGGAAAAGATGCCATAGAGTTTTTAAAAGAGCATCCTGATACTGCTCTTGTATTACTTGATGTAGTTATGGAAACAGATGATGCAGGATTAATTGTAGCAAAAAGGATCAGAGAGGAACTACATAATAAACATATCAGAATAGTTCTAAGAACTGGTCAGCCGGGATCTGCTCCTGAAAAAGATGTAATTGATAACTACGATATAAATGATTACAAAGAAAAAACCGAACTAACCTCTACAAAGCTTTATACTACAATGATCTCATCACTTAGATCATATAGAGACTTAAATATAATAGAACGGAATAAAAAAGGTCTGCAAAAAGTTATAACTGCATCTAGATCAATATTTCAAGTTCAATCACTAATATTATTTACAGAAGGTGTCTTAGAACAGCTTGTATCAGTACTAAATCTTAGTGATGCCTTAGTACCGCTAAAAGCAAGTGATGCTTTTTTTGCAACCCTTCAAAACGGTGAATTTGAATTACTAGCAACTGCAGGAAAATTTAAAGATGAAGATAGCTTCAATATAATCACTCCATTATCACTTGAACATCTTAACAAAGCCTATGAAATGGAATCTAGTTACTTTGAAGATGACTACTATGTGGCGTACTTTAAAGCAAACAATGGTAAAAATATTTTTTTATATTTAGAAGGGTGTAAAAAACTTGATCAGTCAGACAAGGACTTTTTAAACATATTTGCAAATAACATCTCAATAGCTTTTGAAAATATATGTTTAAACGATGAAATAATTGAAACACAAAAAGAGATAGTGGATAGATTAGGCGGAGTAATAGAGAATAGATGTAGTGATACTGCAGATCATGTTAATAGAGTTGCCGAAGTTTCATATATTTTGGCAAAAGGATATGGTATAGATGAAGAGCATGCTTACAAACTCAAACTTGCTAGTCCTATGCACGATATAGGTAAAATAGGTATACCTGATCATATTTTACTAAAACCCGGAAAACTTGACAAAGATGAATTTGAAATAATTAAAAATCATGTTCCAATTGGCGAGAATATACTAAAAAACTCAACGAGAGAAATATTAAAAATCGCAGAAATAGTTGTATCTCAACACCATGAAAAATATGACGGTACAGGTTATCCTAAAGGCTTAAAAGGTGAGGATATACATATATACGGCCGTATTACGGCTATAGCCGATGTATTTGATGCTTTATCTTTTAAAAGAGTTTATAAAGATGCTTGGGAATATGATAAGATCATAGAGTTTTTTCATGAACAAAAAGCTAAACATTTTGATCCAAAGCTAATAGATATATTTTTTGAAAATATAGATAGAATAAAGGAAATTTACAATGTCAAATAAAAATATAGTCTCAAAGCTATATCTTTCTTTATTTCTTATTGCAGGTATTACGATTATAATGGCACTTTTTACAAGCTATTCCGATATAGTTATAGAGAAAAATAATAAAAAGATTCATGAACTAAATGAAAAGATGATTTTTTTTGAAAAAATAATGATAAAGCACGAATCATATGTAAAAGAGATGCTAAACTCTATCATATTTCAAGATCCTTTTATTAGAGAAATAAACCCTCAGAAGTGTAGCTTAGGGAAATGGTACTATTCAACTATTAAATCAGATGAATTTAAACAACTCCCTTACAATATAAGAAAAGCTGTTTTATCTATTGAAGATGATCATATGAAATTACATAATATAGGTGCTATCATTAAAAATGAATACACTAACATTGACAAAGCCTTAAAAAATAATATTATGCAATTAAAGCTTTACAATCTTCGCTTAGAAACTCAAACAAGAAAACATATATTAAATAAGCTTACTTTAACTAATATACAAAATAATCAAATACTCAACTGGTGGAATAATTATAAAAAAACTAAACAATATGTTAATTTAACTACCCCAAAAATTAAACAGATGATAAAAGTACTTATTAAAACAGATCAACAGATATCTGATAATCTACTTGAAATGATTAAACTTGAAAAAGAGACACAATACAATAAAGCATATAATAGATTTACGCAAAAATTTTTCAAAAAGTCATCCGAACAAGAACAACTTTTAAATAATCTAATTGTAGAAATTAATCTAGTAGATGAGCATAATAAAAAGATTAGAGAACAACTTTCACAGCTTGTACCACCTGCTCTCCAAGAGATGAAAAGTGGACTTAAGCCATATCAATCTTTCTTAGAAAAACAAAGAAATAATATGGTTTCTCAAATGGAACAAAATGCTTCTATTATGGATATCATATCATTATTACTTACTGCTATTAATATTTTAATATTACTTGCTGTTGGCTATTGGATTAGATATAGTCTTGTAAATAAGATAAATTATCTTCGTGCTAAATACAAAGAGCTTGAAGATACTCAAGAGCAGCTTATAGAGTCTGAAAAAATGGCTTCACTTGGAGGTATGGTAGCCGGTGTTGCACATGAGATTAATACACCTATAGGTATGGCACTTACAGCTATTACATCATTAGAAGATGAAACTAAAAACCTTAATAAATTATATAATGATGAAGAGATGTCAGAGGAAGATTTTGAAGACTTCTTAAAACACTCCATTGAACTAAACAAATCAATAAATATTAATATTAATAAAGCGGCTACATTAGTAAAGAGTTTTAAGCAAGTAGCAGTAGACCAAACAGGTTCACAGGACAGGAAATTTAATTTTGCTCAATATGTTGAAGAAATACTTCAATCATTAAGTAGTCAACTTAAAAAAACAAAAATAACAATAGAACTTGATATTGATAATGATCTTGAGATATATTCTAACCCAGGTGCTTTTTCTCAAATCTTAAGTAACTTTATAATGAACTCTATAATACATGGTTTTGATGAACAAGAAAAGGGTACTATAAAAATTATAACAGTAAAAGAGGGTGAAGACTTCATACTAGAATATAAAGATAATGGCAAAGGAGTTGATGAACATACACTTGCAAAAATATATGATCCTTTCTATACAACTAATAGAGCAAATGGTGGTAGTGGACTAGGTATGAATATTGTATTTAATCTTGTTACTCAAAAACTTCATGGAAAGATAACTTTAAAAAGTAAACCAAATAATGGTATTCACTTTACAATTAAAGCTCCTGTACACTATAAAAATACGACTAAAAAAACATAGCAGTTTTT
>JAYEKV010000028.1:0-2430 GCA_034716855.1 Campylobacterota bacterium
TGCATTGTCTTGCATCAATCCCCTCCTAAAGTTTAAAATAAAGTCACAGAATCGTCACTTATTGCTGCTATTTTATCAAACAAAATTTTAAAAGGCACTGAATTTGTTAATTGTTTGTTAATTTTATATACTTAATGTATTTTTTTAATTATAAATTAAGTTTAATTGAAATAAAACAATTAATCTAAATTTAAGAATTGTTCTAGTATTATTCGTCAATAGATATTTTTAGGAGAATAATATGAGTCCAATAAAAAAAATTACTGCTGCACTTACTATAACAACATCTGTAGTATTTGCAAGCGGTCATAAAGAGGGTGAGATAAAACTTGTAAATAAAGACTATCAACAGCCGATACAGCAAACTTATTCAGTATCTTCTAGCGGTGAATTTGATGAAACTGTACTTATTTTATCAGATAATTTATTAACAAGCAGTAGAATACCAAGTGAAGATATTGGAAGTATTGCTATTACATCTTTTGTGAATTTACATGACCTTTCTAGTACAAGTGGATTTGGAAGAACTTTAGCTGAATCTTTTTTCAATGAGCTATTTGTAAGAGGCTTTAATGTATCTGACTTTAGAGGACAAGATGCACTCACTGTTAACCCTACGGGTGAATTTTTTATTACAAGAGATGTAAATAAAATTGCTAATAAAATTCAAAATTCCTATGTTCTTGTTGGGACATATTCTATAATTGAACATAGAGTCCTTATAAATGCAAGAATTATGGATAATATGACAGGTAATATTGTTGCATCTGCAAAAGCTTATCATAGCACTACTGATTGTAATTTATTAAATAATTGTCCAAAACCTAGAACCATAAGAATTGTTTCTAACTCTATACAAAGATAATTATTAGGATATATTATTCTAATGTAAAATTTATTTAACCTTCTGTATAATCATCCTAAATTATTACGAAGGTTAAAAATGAAATACATTTTTTCTATATTTTTCATAATCTTATTCTCAGGTTGTGTTACTGATTTATTCCAAACACAAAACTATACTAAAAAAACTGTTGTTGAACAAAATAAAGTGAATAAACGAGTTGCTTCAAACGAATTAAATGAATTTGAAAGTCTGAATAAAGCTATTTATTCAATTTCTGATCAACTTTTTATCTCTAATATAAACAAACAAAAAGAAACAAAAATCATACTAACCTCTTTTGTTGATCTGGCAAACCTTGATAAAACAACAACTTTTGGAAGAATTATAAGTGAAAGTATGTATAACGAGCTTCATATTAGAAAATTCAATGTAACAGACTTTAGAGGTCAAGATGCTGTGTCAGTAACACAAGAAGGTGAATTTCACATAACAAGAGATGTAGAAAAACTAAAAGACCAAATTGATTCTATTGAATATATACTAGTAGGTACTTATGTAAAATTTGAAGGTGATTCTATTTTAGTAAATGCAAGGATACTTGACTCAATTAGCGGTAAAGTTATCTCTACAGGAAGAGTTGTATATAAGCTAACTGACTGTAATATGTATAATATGTGTAATAAAAAGATCGTTGAACAAGAGATTATACATTCAAACTACAATATCGAACTAAAAAAAGATACAAAATAAAGAGGTAATATGCGTCAAATAGGAATACTACTACTAACTGCTTTCATTTTTCAAGGATGTGTTAAAGAATACAATAACTACTACAGCAATTTTCAATATACACAACCTTCTGACATGACCAACTATACTCACATAGTAGAACCTTTATTAGAGAGTTTATGCCCTTCATTAATTGATATAAAATCAAAACAAAATCCTGTAAAAGCTATCTATATAACAGACTTTGTAAATCTTAACAAACTTGAAAATAAGTCAGAATTAGGTTTTATACTTTCTGATGAACTTAAAACTTTAGTTACTCAAAAGTGTGACTGGCCTGTTCACAGTATTGAATATTCAAAGTTTTTTACTATAGGAAAACAAGGAACAAATATTCTATCAAGAGACCTTGATGATCTTAAAAATACTACAATAGATGAAAATACGATAGCTTTAGTAGGAACATATATTTTAACAAAAAAGCAATTTATCCTTTATCTAAAGGTAATTAACTTAAAAGACGGCATTATATTAAAATCATCAACTACAAGAACAGTTTTAACAGATGAGATTAGAAGTTTTGAACAAGAACCACAAAAAGAGCCTTTTGATTCAGAACAGATATACCAACCTATGGTCTTATAAAATATTTATCTGACAAATAAAAAAGTGCAGTTAATATAACTGCACTTTTTTTATTTATTGAAAATATAATTTATATTTTTAGCTGTATAAATTCATCCATCTCTTCAACAATCTCTTCAACTGTTCTTTCTCCATTTATCTTATGTAGTAAATCTTTTTGGACATAAAATATTTGAATGTCATTTAAAGGATCAGTATAAACTTTCATT
>JAYEKV010000029.1:0-2415 GCA_034716855.1 Campylobacterota bacterium
GCTATTTTTGCTTTTTGCTCTTTTGATCTGGTAACTGCACCGTCAAATATAGTATATGACAATCCAACAGCTGCCATATAATAGTCATGGTCACCTGCATCTAGTACTGTAAAACTATCTTTGTTGTAACCGTATTCTACTTGTGCACCTATTACTGGATACTTGTCTGCACTGTCAAATTCAATTTTTGCTTTCATAGTGTTTGTATTGTGCTCCATCCACTTAAAATCATCTCTATTTTGTAGTGCTTTAAGTTGGAGCTTTTCAAGTGATGAGATATCAACTGTCAAATTTTTAAATCCAGATACATCAGTGATCTTTTGGTTGTTTGTTAAAAATTTAAGATAAGAGATAGCAAGTTCAAATGAGTTTTGGGCTTCTATCATTTTAGAGTCAACACCAAGGTCATAAACTTTTGCCTGTTTTACATCAATATTTGTAACTATCCCCTCTTTGTAAAGTTCATTTGCAAAGTTTACAAAAGAGTTGGTAGCTTTTTTTGCTTTTTTTGTAGCTTTGATAAACTCTTTTGCTGCAACTGCACCGTTGTATGCTTTAAGTACCTCTAAAGCCATAGCTTTCTCATCAAAATTATACTTAGCATTTTGTGCTAGTATCTGAAGCTTTGCCATTTTTTTAGCATTTTCTAGTTTATATCCTGTAAAGATTGGTACTTTGTAAGTGAATTTTGTTTCAAAGTTTGTTCTATCTTCTGGATTGTTTAACTTTTTTGGTGCAACAGGTAAGGGATTTGTTGCTCCACTCATATCAAACTGATCAAATCCAAAATCACCAAAAGTAGCTTCTCTAGAAGCTAGCTTCATCCCAAACACATATCCAGCATGATTGGTTCGTACAATATTTTCATTAAAAACCAAAGAACCATAGTCGTAGCCTTCAGCCTCTTTTAGTTCTATTTTTGATTTTTCTATATCAAGTTTTTTTGCTTTTAGCTCTTTATTGTTTTCTAAAGTTTGTGTAAGAGATGTTTGAAAGTCTATAACACTGGCATATATAAACGCAGGAGATAATAGTGCTAGAAATTGTTTTTTCATTTTTTTATCTCCTCATACTTTAGAAGTTCAAAAAGGTTATCAAAATATTCTAGTATTTTTTGATTGTTGTCATTTATAAGAAAAAACCCCTCCACTGTAGCAAATATACTTGGTAAGAAAAGTAAAGATTCTTTTTTTATCTCTTTTGCTTCAATAGCTTCATTTAGTATCCCTGTTAGAACATTTGCGTATTTTTGTTTTATCTGAGTGTGATAGCTGTCTATATCAGAAGATGGATTGTTAAGATATATTGCCAAAAATTCTCTATAGATTTTTCTTTGTGTTTTTACTTTTTCATTTTCACTTAAAAAAAGGTCAAAAAGGGAGATAACTTTATCTTTTACGGTTGATGATTTTTGAAGATTTTCTTCAAGTCTTGGATCGTAGTCCTCTTGCAAACATGACATAAGTTCAAAAACTATATCTTCTTTATTTTTAAAGTATTCGTAGATGGTACCTTTGCCTATACCTGCAACTTTTGCTATCTCACTTATGGAAATATTTACAAAACCTTTCTCTATAAAAAGATCACATGTTGATTTTGCTATTTTTTTTCGTTTATCTACTTTGTCAACAATTTTTGGCATAATATTTCCTTATGTGACTATTGGTCAATAATAAGTATATTATTATAATTTTTCTTAATAGTTGATAAAACTGACCATTGGTCAGTTTTGCTTAGATGTGGTCTAAAATTTTTGTAAGATCTTTTTCATCTATGATAATATTTGCTTCTTTTTTAAGTATATCTTTTGCACAGAATGCAACTCTTGTATCAGCATGTTCAAACATACTTCTATCATTTGCACCATCACCTACAACAAGCGTGTTGGCTCTTGTGATACCTAGTATGTTTTGAAGTCTTTGGATCATATCACCCTTACTATAATCAAACATCATATCTCCACCTACAAGTCCTGTAAGTCTACCATCTTTATGGTGTAGTACATTTGAGAAGTCAGCATCAAGTCCAAGCTTATCTTTAGCAGGTGATGTTCCAACTCTAAAGCCACCACTAAAACAGATAACCTTATATCCTCTTGTCTGTAGTGCAGGTACGATCTCTAAAGCTCCTGGCATCAAAGGAAGGTTTTTCCCTATCTCTACAACTTTTGAGTATTCAAGACCTTCAAGAAGTTCAACTCTAGTAATAAGACTCTCAAAAAAGTCAAGTCTTCCATTCATAGCTTGTTCAGTTATATGAGCAACTTTTTGCTCAAGTCCAAGTTCTGCGGCAAAAAAATCTATAGTCTCACCATCCATAAGTGTAGAATCAAAATCAAATACAGCTAGTTTCATATTTATCCTATTTATTAGTTATTTAAAGCAATTTTATCTAAAACTAGATTAAACTGCTTTT
>JAYEKV010000030.1:0-2398 GCA_034716855.1 Campylobacterota bacterium
ATAAATATATAGCAAAACCTGTACAAATAAAAAAACTGACAGTTGATATAGTTGAACTTGTAGTAAAATACAGAAAATCAAACAATATCGAAGCACTTGCAAAAGGTTTGGTACAGCAAAAAACAAAAGAGGATAAAAACAATCAAGAGATTGAATCTGAACTTAATATAAAAAGAGGTCTTGTAAAGTATTATGAAACTATTATAGACAACTTTGTATTTAGTTTACAAATTGATAAAAAAGGTACTATTCAAAAAGTCTCATCAAAATTTTTACAGTTTTTTAAATATGATGAAGATGAAATTATAGGGATGAACATAAATGAACTAAAATGTGAATCATGCAGCAATGAAAGCTTTCAGCAAATTATGTTAAAAGCTATACATACAAAAAAAACAATTATCTCGACACACAACCTTACAACTAAAACAAATCAAAAAATACTTTTTGATATTACAATGACTCCACATTATGATTCAAGTGGTCTTGTTGACGGTTATACTCTTTATCTGGATATGCAGAGATAAAAAGATTGTGTCAAGTAATTTTTTAATAATTTAGGAGCTGTTTATGGAATATAGATATATCGGATCTACAGGACTTAGGGTTACACCTATATGTTTGGGAACAATGAGCTTTGGAAGCTGGAGTGATGAAAAAGAATCTTTTAAGATAATGGACAAGTCATTTGACAGAGGTATCAACTTTTTCGATACAGCTGAGCTTTATCCAGTCCCTCCAAAAGCTGAATATGCGGGTGAAACTGAAAAGATAATAGGCAAATGGCTTAAAAACAAACAAAGAGACAAGTTAATCATTGCATCTAAGGTTGCAGGAGCTGCTAACGGCTGGTTTGTACCTCCTATTCGAAATGGATATACTGCTATAGATAAGTTTCATATCAAAACAGCTATCGAAGGAAGTTTAACAAGATTAGGTACTGATTATATAGACCTGTATCAAATGCACTGGCCCGATACAGTAGTACCTATAGAGGAATCCTTAAAAGCTTTTGATGAACTGGTACAAGAGGGAAAAGTAAGATACTTAGGAACATCAAATGACACGGCATATGGTCTGACAAAAGCAAATGAAACATCAAAAAGACTGGGAATAAGTAGATTCGAATCTATACAAAACAACTTTTCACTTAATAATCCACGCTTTTTAGATGAACTTTCAGAAGTTTGTAGAAAAGAGAAAATATCACTACTGCCCTATTCTCCAATAGCAGGAGGTGTGCTAAGTGGAAAATACAACAATCAATTTTATCCTGCAAATGCAAGATTTTCAAGTTATCTCAAAAGTGATAATGAAAGAATAAAAGCACAAGGTACAAGATTTGTAAATGAGAAAACACTAAAAGCAACAGCTTCATATATGCAAATAGCTAAGTCGCTTAATATCTCCCCTGTTACATTGGCAGTAGCTTACTCTAAACATTTTGAGTTTGTAGCTTCAACTATTATTGGAGCTAGAACAGCACAACAATTAGATCACTCTTTTGCAGCATTTGATATAAACTTAAGCGATGAAACAATAAAACAGATACAACAAATACAAAATGAGATAATGTACCCGATGGGCTAGTTAAAAGAAGTAAATAATCTTATTTTTACTTCTCTCCAAGCTTTTTAAAGTCACCTAACTCCCCATCATAATATTGTATACATCCATCTTCAATAGTATAGTACCACCCATGAAGACTTAAAGAACCTTCATTTACTTTCCTTAAAACTTCAGGATAAGTCAGTAGGTTTTCCAACTGATGTTTTATAGATATCTTTTCTGTGGTTCTAAATATCTCTTGTTTGTCATTTTTATCTTTAACTTTTAAAAGAGTCTGTTCCTTAGCTTTAGAACCAAGTTCTAACCATTTTCTAACATGTACGAGATGTTCTGCATCACTTAGATCCTGATATAAGGAAGCACATGCACCACAGTGGCTGTGTCCACACACTATAATATCTTTTACACCAAGTACACTTACTGCAAACTCTATAGCTGCACTACTTCCATGAAAGTCATTATCATGCTTATAAGGTGGTACAAAATTACCTATATTTCGTAAGATGAACATATCTCCAGGTTTTGTATCTACAATAAGATCTGGTACAACCCTGCTATCACTACATCCAATAAATAAAACTTCAGGTTTTTGTCCATGTTCAACTAGATGATCAAATTTACCCTCAAGTTTACGAAAATGTGAATCTTTGAATTTTTGATTACCTTTTATAAGTTTATCTATCATGATAATTCCTCCATTATTATGGTGTATTATACAATAAATTAATATTTTTTACCTTTGTAGATATTAGATTTTTTATATTGATCTATACTTTTATTTATTATTAACTTAAATATGATAAAATAAGCAAAATAAAACTAAAGGAGT
>JAYEKV010000031.1:0-4542 GCA_034716855.1 Campylobacterota bacterium
TTTACTATATCTTTTATGATGGTATAAAGCTCTTCATGGGTGTATGAAAATATATCAAACTGGATATATATAGAGGTGTAAGAGGGAACTACCTCTATGATGTTTTTTAGATTTGATTCTTCTATTATTTTAAAAGAGTCTAATACCTCATTTGATACCTTTTGTGATATGGTATCACCAAAATAGATGATGATACTATCTACACTAGCTATTTGAAAGTTCATCTCTTAAAACTTTTACAAACTCTACAGCCTCATCATGGTCTCCATGTACACAGATAGTATCTACTTTTAGATTTAATTTTTTGCCGTTTACAGACTCTATGTAACCATTAGAAAGAAGTGTCTTTATCCTTTTTAGTGCAATTTTTGGATTGTGTATCACACTGTTTGGTTCTGTTCTTGAAACTAAAAAACCTTCATCGTTGTAGTTTCTATCCATAAACACTTCGTATAATAGTTCTATCCCATATTTTTTAGCTATCTTTTTATACTTTTTATTATGGGCTGTTGATAAGATAAGTAGTTTTAGATTTTTATTGAAAGAGGCTATAGTTTTAACTATGGTTTCAAATATCTTCATATCCCCCATCATATCATTATATAAAGCACCGTGTGGTTTTATATATTTTATTTTGATATTGTTTGTTTTACATATAGCTTCCAAAGCACCACATTGGTATAGTATCAAGGCACTTATCTCATCTAAACTACACTTCATAGACCTTCTACCAAATCCTACCATATCAGGATAGCTAGGGTGGATACTTATAGATTTGGAGTATTTTTTAGTAAGTTGTACACTTTTTACAATATTTATAGGGTCACTTGCATGAAATCCACATGCCAGATTTGCTATATCTATATAGGGCATAAGTTTTTCATCGTCACTTTTTACCCATACACCGTAGTGTTCACCCATATCACAGTTTAATAATATCTTTGACATCTTGTCCTATCTTTTTTATATATTCTATAACAAACTTATAAGCTTTTTTTGTTAAAATCTAGCTTATGAAAAGAAAATTATTAATAATAACAACTGCATTTTTATTTGCAGGGTGCAGTGCAGGTGATGTACAGTCATTTACAAGAGCCGCTATGAGCAAAGATCCCTCGTTAGCATTTAAATCATTTGCAAGAGTAAAAACAACACAATATGCAACAAATCCAAAACAACTTTCAAGAGATATTAAATCATTAGGGAAGTTTTGGGAAGTATTTGTATCAAATATATCTAAAGAGTGGGGTAAGGATAATGTTGAAGTACCTCGAAAAAAAGAGTATGTAAAATATATGCAAAACTACAAAAGCAGGGCGATGATAGATTTTGATAATGGTTTGGTAACAGTTGAGACACTAGATAGCACTAATACAAATAAAAGTTTAAAAAATGCTATAGTTACTACACTTTTATTACCAGATGATCCAAGAGCTGTTGATCTTTTTGGTTCAAAGCCTGTTAAGTTAGGAGATACTCCATATCTTTTAGGTGAGATAAAAGATGACCAAAGTAAAGATATAAGATATGCTTGGAGAGCCAACAGATTTGCAGATATACTTATAAAAAAAGCTAAAAAGCAAAAAACTATCAAAAAAGATGGAAAAAGTACAAAAGTATCTTATGTAACTATCCCTATGGTAAAAGATCATGCTGATATAAGAGTAGCTAAATTCAAGCCATATGTAGATCAATACTCTAAAAAATACGGAATAAGTAAAAATCTAATCTATGCAATAATAAGAACAGAAAGTAACTTTAATCAGTTTGCAGTAAGTGGAGCTGGAGCTATTGGACTTATGCAGCTTGTTCCTACAAGCGGTGGTAAAGATGCATATAGGTACACAAAAGGTAAAACTTGGACACCAAGCAAATCGTATCTGTTTAATGCAAAAAACAATATCGAACTTGGAAGCGGTTATCTTAAACTGCTAAACAAAGAGTACCTAAAAGGGATCTATGACCCTATATCAAAAGAGTATTGTGTAATAAGTGCATATAATACGGGAAGCGGTAATGTACTAAAAACATTTAGTAAAAATAGAACAACAGCTAAAAACATAATCAATAAAAAATCACCTTCAGAGGTTTATAGTACACTAAGAGCAAAGTTGCCATATAAAGAGACACGAAACTATTTGAAAAAAGTAGTTACTTATAAAAAGCAATATGTTAATTTATAGTTAATTTATCAATATTTAAGTATGATTCGCACATGGTAGATTTAAAAAATATAAAAGAAGCAAGAGAACGATTAACAGGTATATCAAGGGTAACACCCATGGCTTATGCTCCATATTTAAGTGAGATAAATAAAGCAAAAGTATATTTAAAAAAAGAGAACCTTCAACTAACGGGAAGCTTCAAACTAAGAGGTGCTTTTAATAAGATCGCATCATTAAGTGCAGATGAGAGATCAAAAGGTGTAGTTGCTGCAAGTGCAGGAAATCATGCACAAGGTGTGGCATACAGCAGTCAGCACTTTGAATGTAAAGCAACTATAGTTATGCCTGAAGCTACACCGCTGCTTAAAGTAAGTGGAGTAAAATCATATGGTGCTGAGGTTATACTATACGGTGCTAATTATGATGAAGCGTATAAGTATGCCATAGAATATGGAGAAAAAAACCATATGACCTTTGTTCACCCATTTGCTGATGATGAAGTAATATCTGGACAGGGTACTGTATCTTTGGAGATACTAGAAGAGTATAAAGATATAGATACTCTTATCGTACCAATAGGTGGTGGAGGTCTTATAAGCGGTATGGCTGTTGCAGCCAAAGCTATAAATCCAAATATCAAGATAATAGGTGTTGTGGCAAGCGGTGCAGCTGCCATGAAAGAGTCTTATGAAAAAGACACGCCTATAGATTCTATTTCTGTAAAAACAATAGCTGACGGTATCGCTGTAAGAGATGTGACACCTAAAATGTTTGAGTATATAAGAGGTTTGGTTGATGATATTGTTGAGGTTGAGGACAAAGAGATAGCAAGTGCTATTTTATTTTTACTTGAAAAACATAAACTTGTTGTAGAAGGTGCAGGGTCTGTAGGGGTTGCTGCAATTATGCACAATAAAATTGATATAGAAGATAAAACTGTAGCCCTTCCTCTAAGTGGAGGAAATATAGATGTAACAATGCTTGCTCAAATTATCGAGAAAGGTCTTGTAAAATCTTCAAGAAAAATGAATCTAGTAGTAACTCTTATAGATAAACCGGGAAGCTTGAAGATGCTTACTTCAATATTTGTAGATGTATCAGCAAATATTGTACAGATAGATTATGATAGAGACTCAGTAGCACTTGACTTTGGTGATGCAAATGTTACTATAGGTTTGGAGACAAAAGGTAGTGAACATCAGGATATAATAAGAGAAAAACTTAGCAAAAACGGCTATAGATTTAAAGAGTTATATTAATTATAAGATATTTTATAATAGATTTATGAAACATAATGTATAATTGCGGAAATAAGTTTAGTATAACAGATAAACACAAAAAGGAAAAGACACATGGAAGGTAGATTATTTACATTCTTCGGCGCTATCGGCGGACACGGTCAAGAGTGGATCATATTATCACACTTGGCACTTACTGTAGTTATAGTATTTTTAGTAGCTAGAGCTGCAACAAGTAAGATGCAACTTGTACCAACAGGTGCACAAAATGTTATGGAAGCATTCTTAAAATTTGTAATCACAATAGGTGCAGATTCAATGGGTGAAAAAAATGCTAGAAGGTTTTTACCGTTAATTGCTTCTCTTGGATTACTTATTGTAACTGCAAACTTAATGGGTATTTTCCCAGGATTTGAATCAGTTACTGCAAATATAAACTTTACATTGGCATTAGCACTTATAGTATTTATTTACTATAACTATGTAGGATTTAAAGAAAATGGTGCTGGTAAGTACTTAGGGCATATGATGGGTCCAGTTCCTGCACTTGCACCTTTAATGTTCCCAATTGAGGTTATTTCACATATCTCAAGAATTGTTTCTTTATCTTTCAGACTTTTTGGTGGTATCAAAGGTGATGATATGTTCTTAATGGTTCTTTTAATGTTAGTTCCTTGGATTGCACCATTACCAGGATTCTTCTTGTTATTTGCATTTGGTATATTACAAGCATTTATCTTTATGATACTTACATATGTATATATTGCTGGATCAGTTATGATGGCTGAGAAGGATCATTAAGAGGTACTAGATGTACCTCTTAATGTGACGAGTGATCACTATTAAGAGTATTACTATTATAAAAAGGGCTTCTATATGAAGCCCTTTTTTTTTACTTCATATTTTATAACTGATCCTGATGAATTTGGATCAACTGTACAAGAACTGAACAAAACACTGAAAAATAGTTTTTCAAAACATAATATATCTATGGTTTGTTTTCGTGATAAAAAAAGTGAAGATATAGAACTTCTTGCTAAAACTACACTTGATATATCTAAAAAATTCAATATACCAAAAGTACTGATAAACGGTAATATCGAACTAGCAGTAAAACTTGGTTTTGACGGTGTACATCT
>JAYEKV010000031.1:4642-12908 GCA_034716855.1 Campylobacterota bacterium
CTATAGCTGTCCATAAATCTAAAAGCTATAAGATTTTCCAGTATTGCAAAAAGTACTATAAAGTTTATAAATGAACTTCCTCCATAGCTAAATAAGGGCAGTGGAAGACCCACAACGGGAGCAAAACCTATAACCATAAGTATATTTACACTCATATTTAAAAACAGAAGCAGGGCTATTCCGCTTGCAAATACACTTATCATATAGTCTTTTCTAAATTTATTATGAAGTATTAAAAGGTGAACTATCAATAGAAGATATAAAAATATCAAACCAATAGAGCCAACAAAACCATACCTTTCCACAAAAGAAGCAAAGATAAAGTCACTTGTGGCAATTGGTAGAAATTTAAGCTGTGTCTGGGTGGCAAACTCTTTTTCTTTACCTAAAGCTCCACCTGAACCTATTGCTATCATAGATTGTTTTACATGGTAGCTGGGTTCTTTGCTTAAAAAATCGTGTATTCGTTTTTTTTGATAGTCTTTTATCAAATAGGTATAGATAAGTGGTGACGAAATCCCAAGTACCAAAAACAAGGTGACAAGAATACTCCATTTTATTTTTATTAGAAAAAGGATACCGTAACCCATAAGTAAAAGTACCAAAGCCGTACCAAGGTCAGGTTCTTTTGCTATAAGTATAAAAGGAAGAATTATATAAAATGAAAAATATGTAAAATCTCCCCAGCCATATCCCTCTTTGGGAGGGGGTCTATTGTATACCAAGTAGCCTATCATAAGTAAAAAAGCAGGTTTAAAAAGCTCTGATGGTTGTATTGTCATACTTGTAAATGGAACAGCAAGCCATCTAGTAGCTCCTAGTTTTGTTATACCAAACAGCTCTACACATATAAGTAAAAAAATACCAAACCAATAGACAAATGGTATAAATCTGTAAAGTTTTCTAAAAGGTATCAAAAATACAACAAAAAATGCACCAAGTGATAATAGGAAGTATATTAATTGTTTATGTGCTAATATTTCATTTATTTCATTTATCAAATAGTGTGATAAAAATACTAACGGTAATATTAAAAAAATAAGTTCAAAATTAAAATGTGAAATTATCCGTTTGTCAAAGAAGTAAATCATAAGGAATAATACCAAATGAATAATAAAGAGTTTATTGCACAAGAGGAAACCAGACTGGATATTTTTCTCTCACAACAGTTAGAAGAGAATAGAAACCAGATAGAACAGCTTATAAAAAAAGGTTTTGTAACGGTTGAAAACAAAAAAAAGGCAAAAAGTGGACTGAAGCTTCATAAAGGTCAAAAAGTTTTTGTAACACTTCCCGAAGTTGAAAAAAAAGAACCTTTAAAGGTTGACTTTCATGTAGATATTGTTTATGAAGATGAATATTTTATGGTTTTAAATAAACCAGCAGGGGTGATTGTACATGATGCACCAAGTGTAAATGAGGCAACTTTGGTGGATTGGTTAAAAACAAAGAAGATTTCACTTTCTACTATAAGCGGTGAAGAGAGACATGGTATCGTACATAGGTTAGACAAGGGAACCAGCGGTTTAATTGTTATTGCCAAAACAAATGAAGCTCATGTTGCACTTTCAAGACAACTTGAGGATCGAACTATGGGTAGATATTATCTGGCATTTATTGATCTGCCTTTAAAAGAGGATATAGAAGTTAATAAACCAATAGCTAGAAATCCAAACAACAGATTAAAAATGGGGATAGTTCCACACGGAAAAAGTGCAAAAACAAGATTTATAAAACTTCAAACAAGTTTAGATGAAGATATAAGCAGAAATAATATGACTAGAATCAATTATGAACTTATTGCCGCTAAACTTTATACAGGTAGAACACACCAGATAAGAGTACATCTAGAGTCCTTGAACAGGCATATAGTTGGAGATAGTTTATATGGTTTTAAGGGTAATACAGATAAAATAAATAGAGTATATTTACATGCTTTTAGTTTATATCTTAAGCATCCAATAAGCAATAAAGATATGAATTTCAATATCGATTTACCTAATGATATGAAGAAATTTTACATGGAAAATTTTAATAAGGACAGTTACAGTGAGAAAGTTAACTCTGAGTATATTATTGACAGGCTTGAGTCTTCTATTTAGCGGTTGTCAGAAACAATTAGATACAGCACAAAAACCAAGAATAGACATGAATCTTCCAAAGGTGGAAACAGGGTCTGTAAAAACAATATCAGATATAAATGCCATAGCATTAGAGTGGAAAAGTGTCTCTGATGCCAATGCAGACGGGTATTATATATACCGATCTAATATGCAACAAGATGATATGAGATTTCAAAGAGTTGCATCTTTAGACAATAAGTACACTACACATTATCTTGATAAGGATCTGTATCCAAACAGCAGATATACTTACACTATAGCTTTAAAAGGAAAAAATGACTTAGAGTCTGCTCCAACGGAGGGTATAAATGTTATAACTCTTCCAAATTTGGAATCAGTTAGTTTTATAGTTGCAATAAGCAATCTCCCTAGACAGATCAAGATAATATGGAGACCGCATCAAGACTCAAGAGTTGAAAAATACTATTTAGAGAGATCTGATGCTTTATCTTCAAAATGGAAAAAAATCGCAACAATAAAAGACAGATACAATGTAGAGTTTATAGATGAGAAACTTGGAGATAATGAAACATATTTTTATAGATTAAAAGCAGTTTCGTTTGATGATATAGTATCAGAACCAAGTAAGATAGTTGAAGCAAATACAAAACCTCTGCCAAAACATATAGGGGCTTTAAGTGCAACTACCGACCTTCCAAGAAAGATAACATTATCATGGACACAGTCTCCTACAAAAGATGTAGTACTTTATAATATCTACAGATCTTCAAGTGCAAACGGTAGGTATTCAAAAATATCAAAAACACCGATACCAAATAATAGATTTGATGATCTTGTCAATGAAGATGGAAAAATCTATTTTTATAAGATAACTACAGTTGACAAAGATACTTTAGAAAGTGAAAAAAAATATCTTTCACCTGCTATGGGTTCAACACTTGCTAAACCTGCAATGCCAATACTTACACTTGCACAGATACAAGGAAATAAGATCATTCTTAACTGGAGAGCAGGGGATGACAGGGTAGTGTCATATAATATTTATAAAGTTACTCAAGACAGTTGGGCATCTTCAGATGAGAAGCTTATACCAAATGTAAACGGACTTAGATTTGAAGACAATGATGTGGTAAGAGGCGTAAAGTATAAATACAGTATACAGGCGATTGATCAGCATGGACTATTATCTGAAAGAACTATTGAGTCTTCTTTAGTACTTCCAGAGCTTATAGAACCTGTAAGAGGTAACTAGAATATGCCTCATATTTTATTTGAATCCCATGAAGATATTGATCTTGATAACAAATGTGATAATGTAAATACAAGTTTTAATTTTATAGCTAAAGGTGAACATGATCAAAAGATCGGTGCTTCTATAGACGGGAGAGAATTTTTACTTACAAAAGTAAATAAAAAAGGTGATACTCTTCTAAAGCTTGATAATGGTACTAGACTTACTCCTGTGAGTATTATGAAAGATGCACTAAATGACTATGCTGCAGTTTCAGAGGCACAAGTACTTTTCAGTAATACAAATACAATATATAAAAATAAAGTAAAACCTGAAGAGACTTACTTAAAAGATATAGAGTATTTTACAAATGAGTTTAAAACTGATAAAGAGATATGGATAGAGGTTGGATTTGGAAGCGGTGTACATCTACTTCATCAAGCATCAGAAAATCCAGATAAACTTATAATTGGTCTTGAGATACATACACCATCTATAGAGCAGGTATTAAAACAGGCAAAACTTCAAGGTATCACAAATATTTTAGTTATAAATTATGATGCAAGATTATTCTTGGAGTTTTTAGAATCAAACAGTGTAGGGCGGATATTTGTACATTTTCCAGTTCCTTGGGATAAAAAACCACATAGAAGAGTTATGAGCATACCTTTTATAGATGAATCTTTAAGGGTTCTAAAACCAAAAGGAACTTTAGAGTTAAGAACAGACAGTCCAAACTACTTTGAATATTCAAGTGGATTATTGGATCATTTTAAAGAGTACCCAAGTACCATTGAAAAAGATAGAGATCTAGCTGTGGTTAGTAAATATGAAGCTAGATGGAAAAGACAAGAGAAAAATATTTGGGATGTTACTATAGAGTCAACTGAAGTCTCACCTGCTAAAGTTATAGAGGGTGACTTTGAATTTCCAAATAAAATAGATATAGATTCGTTGCAAGATAAACTTCCTAAAAAAGCTATCATAAAAGAGGATTATTTGGTTCATTTTGAAGCTTTCTATGATATAGATTTCGGTGACACAAAAGGGCTTATGATAAGACTTACTATGGGTAACTTTAATAAGCCGGTTACGAAAAATATCTTGATAAAAGATTCAATTGCCAGATATTATCAATCAAACCCTATAAAAACAATATCTAATCTTGATGCACATAAAGTAATAGTAGAGAATTTAAAGTGATCTTAGCAACAAATATAAACTTAACCTATGACAATAAAAGAACTATCATAGAAAATGGTAATTTTCATATAAGAGAGAAAGAGTTTATATTTATAAGCGGTTCAAGCGGTAGTGGTAAATCTACACTTTTAAAATCATTTTACGGTCAAATGCCTTTAAAGTCTGGACATCTTTTTGTAAATAAAATAGATATGGCTAAAAAAAATCAAAATAAACTTTTAGAGTTAAGAAGAAATATGGGTATAATATTTCAAGACTATAAACTTATTGAAGAGTATACTATAGAGGAAAATATAATGCTTCCTTTAAAGCTTCATAATTATGATGATAAAACTTCGATGACTCAGGTAAATAAGCTTTTAAAACATGTTAAACTAAGCCATAGAGCAGGGGCTTATCCAGCAGAACTAAGTGGTGGTGAACAACAAAGAGTTGCAGTTGCCCGTGCTCTTGCACACAATCCAAGTTTGATCTTGGCAGATGAACCTACAGGAAACTTGGATGAGTACTCTGCTGATGTGATCTGGAAGCTTTTAAGAGATGCTAATGAGCACTTAGGTATAACTGTTGTAGTAGTAACACACAAGATCCCTATGAATTTTGGTATAAAGTACAGAAGATTCAATATAGACGACGGAGTTATATATGAAGCGTCTTAATGCATTTTTTTCTTTTACTATCCCTTTGATAGTACTTCTTTGTACTTTTTCCGTATATTTATTGGTAAGCAGTGTTGTTGATAATTATAAAAACAACATAACAAATGACTATGCGATAGTTGTAATATCAAATACGCCGATCGGTACTATTGATGAGTTGGCGGATATTGATGTAAAAGATATAGAGATTATAAGCCGTGAAAAGATAATAAAAGGGATAAAAGATAAGATCTCTGAATCATCTTTAAATATACTAAATAAAAAGCTTCCATATTTCTATAAGATATATTTAGAAGAGTTTCCTACAACTATAAAATTAGAACAAATAAGAAAAGAACTTTATGCTCTGTCTAATATAAAAAAAGTTGAAACATTCTCAAGTGATCATAATAAAATTTACTCAATGATGAACTTGATACAAAGTATTGTTGTAGTGTTGTTTACGATAGTATTGGTGATGTCATTTCTTTTACTTTCCAAACAAATTAAAATATGGTTTTTTGAACATAAACAAAGGATTGACATTATCCAGCTTCACGGTGGTACCATAATGTACAGTTCGAAACCTATTTTAAAAACTCTTTTGGCAAGTTCTTTTTTCTCTGCTGTTTTTGTAAGTGCAGTTACTTATTTTGTTATACAAAATATTGATAAGTTGATACAGCCTGAACTTATAAGTTTGATACCTAATATTTTTAGTTTTGAGTTGGGATTTGTTAAAATAGTATTGTTGTCTTTTATAATCCCTATGAGTACATTTTTTGCACTATTGATCAAATATAAAATAAAATAGTTTATGTTAAGAGTATTATTTTTTGTATTTATCAGTTTGGGAAGCTTATGGGCTTCTATTGATGATATTAATAAAAAGATAGACTCCAATAAACAAAAAATAGATAAAACCAAAAAAAACATGACAAGTTTAAATAAAAATGTCAAATATCTAGCAGATAAGATAAACAGTGAAGAGAAAAAATATAAAAAAATAGTTTCCAAACTTGATGCTACAAATACAAAAATATTTTTAAATAAAGTCAAGCTTGATAAATCAAAAGAACATTTGGAAGAACTAAAACAAAAAGCCAAGACTCTAAAAAAGCAAAAAGAAAGTATAGAGAATAGTGTTATAGAGTTTATGATCGAAAAATACTCTATGACTATGGGACTTTCTCAGGTAAAAAAAGAGACACCTAAAGAGCTTATCGATAAAGAGGTTTATACTTTAGTTTTAGATAATTCTAAGCAGGAAGTTTTGGATCTAAATATAGACTATCTGAAAGTTAATAGAGAAACAAGACAAAATATTGACAAAAGCAAGAAGCTTACAAAATATATAAAAGAACAGGAAACTGTCAAAAAAGATTATCTAAAGATGCAAAGTCAACAGGAAAAAGCTATAGCTTCTTTAAAAGTTCAACATAAAAAATATCAAAAAAGTATCCGTACTATAATTGAAAAACAGAACAAACTTAGTGATCTTCTAGGAAATCTTAATATTTTAAAAACTAAAGAGATAAAAAAACAAAGAGAGATTGAGAAAAAAAGAAAAGCAAAACTAGCAAGAGAAAAAGCACAAAAAGAGAAAAAAGCAAAAGAAGAAGCCAGAAGAAAAGCAGCTGCATCAAAAAAGAAAAGCTCATCTGTAAAAGAAGAAAAAAGGATGAAGATCGTTTCTAGAAAAGATCTTGATGACGATATTGACATAGAAGTAAGAAATATAGGTTCATCAACAAAAGGTGTAAAGATTTCAAAATACAGAGGTAAAAAAACAATAGCACCTCTTAAGTCTTATAAGATCACCAAAAAGTTTGGTAAATACTATGATAAAGTATATAAAATAGAACTATTCAATGAATCAGTTTCTTTAAAAACAAAAATACCAAATGCCAAGGTATTTAGTGTATTTAAAGGTCAGATCGTTTATGCCAAGCAGAATTCAGGGTTGCTGGAAAATGTAGTTATTGTAAAACACTCAAATGGACTTCATACAATATACTCACATCTTGACAAGATATCACCAACACTAAAAGTTGGTAAATGGATACCAAAAGGTTATGTGGTTGGGCGTGTAAACGATACACTGCTTTTCCAAGCTACAAAAAACAGTAAGTATATAGACCCTGTAAAATTATTTAAGTAAAAACATTAGGAGAAAAGATTGAAAGCATTAGCACTATTTAGCGGCGGGTTAGATTCGGTATTGGCAATGAAAGTTGTTGCAGACCAAGGTATAGAAGTGATAGCTGTGAATATAAATATAGGCTTTGGTTCTACTATGGATAGAACAGAACATATGGAAAATATGTGTAAGCAAATAGGGGTAAAACTTGAAATTTTAGACCTAAGGGATGATTATCTCAAAGAGGTACTGTTTGATCCAAAATACGGCTATGGAAAAAACTTCAATCCTTGTATAGATTGTCATGGATTTATGTTTAGATATACGGGTGCTTTACTAGAAAAGTTTGGTGCTTCATTTATGATAAGCGGTGAAGTATTGGGACAGCGACCTATGAGCCAAAGAAAAGATGCAATGGATCAGGTAAAAGGACTTAGTAATTGCGACGATCTTATCGTAAGACCACTTAGTGCAAAACTTCTCCCTGTTACTAAACCTGAACTTGAAGGGTGGATAGACAGAGAAAAACTTCTTGACATAAGCGGAAGATCAAGACAAAGACAGTTGGAATTAGCTAAAAAAATAGGTCTTGAAGATTTTGAATCTCCAGGCGGAGGATGTCTCCTTACAGATATAATGTTTAGTAATAGGCTAAGAGAGTTTGTCAGTCATGATGATCTTGAAGTAAATGATATAGATACTCTAAAAGCAGGGAGACACTTTAGACTGCCTGATGGTGCAAAACTTATTGTAGGGCGTCATAAAGAGGACAATGAACAGCTAAAAGTGACAAACAGTTCTAAGTATCTAAAAATAAGACTAGTAGATGCTACAGGACCTTTAAGCCTGATGCAAAAAGGTGCATCTGAAGCTGATAACAAATTGGCAGCTCAAATCATAGTTACATATGGAAAAACACAAGCTGATCAAAATTATGAAGTATTGTTTGGGTTTGACACAGATGAAGAGT
>JAYEKV010000031.1:13008-26808 GCA_034716855.1 Campylobacterota bacterium
ACACATTTTATCTATATATTTAGATTATTTACTATTTTCATTAAGATGTTCTTTCAATATTTCTAATACTACAAATTTTATCTTAGGAAGCTTTTCTCGTACTACCATCTCAATAATTATCAAGTTACTCTTCTATTAGCTCTATTTTTTCGACTATAAGTTTGAGTTTATCTATATCTTTTTGTTCACACATAGATAGCTTCTTTTTTTATAGTTTCTAGATATGGAGAGTCACTTTGTTCATCTACTATATCTACATTTAATAAAAAGTGTTTGGATATATCATCTTTTATATGATTTAATATATCAAAGTATTCCCAAGGATCACAACTTTGTATATAACTTGTATCAAATTTAAGCACTATATCTATATCACTGCCAAAGTGTTCATTATTTTTTGCATATGAACCAAAAAGTCCTATTTTATTTATATGGTATTGACTCTTTAAGGTTTTCTTTTGAGATGCTAAATATTCTAATATATTTTTTTGTATATGTTTAGTTTCATCATTACTCATCTGATATATCCTTTAGTAATACTTTCTATTTTATAAATGTATTTGATTATACCAAAACAATTTATAAAGTTTATTATTGAAGATAAGTTTTTAATTTATCTTCAATTTGATAGTTGAGATGATCTTATAGATAATGACTTTTATCACATTGTTTATATAAAATATAAAGGCTGTTAAAAAGTTATTTTTTATAAAACATTATAAGAAGTACAGGTAACAGCATAAGATCTGCAGCTATTGCCATAAACATAGCAATGGCAGTTAATATACCAAAATATATAGTTGGTATGAAGTTTGACATTATTAGTATAGAAAATCCTGTGATGATGATAGTTGATGTATAGAACATCGCACGACCTATACTTTTATGTCCGCTTAGCATGGCGGCTATGCTGTCTTTTTGTTTAAAGTATTCATATCTATATCTGTGTATATAGTGTATAGTATTATCAACCGCAATTCCTATACTGATTGCAGCAATTGTTATTGTCATCATATCTAAAGGTATATCCATCCATCCCATAAAACCAAATATCACACTAACCGGAACCGTATTGGCAATAATTGCAATAACTGCTATTTTTAGATCTTTAAAAAGAAGAAGGAACATACTAAAAAGTATAGCTATCACAACTCCTATAGTTTTTATCTGTGAGTCAAAAAGTGATTGGAGCATATTATTATACATAACAAGAAGGTTTGTTACTTTAAAATCATAATGCTCATTATCTATCATTTTGGAAAGGTCACTGTTTATTGTTTTTATAAGTTGATCTCTTTTTAGATCAGGCTGTGAGTCTATAACCCTTGTACTAATTCTTGCTATATTTTGTTCTATATTAACATATGGATATATTAGGGTATTTTTATATTCCTCTGGTAGTTTTTTGTATAAAAGAGCCATAGTCAGGGTATCTATCTCATCACTCTTTGTAAGTTGTGTAGCTAGATCTGCAATAGTTCCTAATGATATCACTTTACCTATTGCTTCATGAGTTTCTAGATAGTTGTGTATCTGTTTTATCTTGTCCACTTTGGTTTTTGTAAACCAATATTCCTCTTGATCTTCTGCTTCCATATCAAATTCGTCTTCAAAGTTTTCAAATTCATCATCCATAGGTTCTGGTTCAACTTCAATATTAGAGATCTCATCACTGTTTTGTTTAAAGGTGACAATAATATCCAAAGGTGTAGTACCGCCAAGTTTTTGATCTATTAGTTTCATACCTTGATATATTTGAGTATCTTTTTTAAAGTAATCTATAAAACTGTTCTCAACTCTTAGTTTTAAAGCACCTGTTATTGAAAACAGTACTACAATAATAGTTGAGATAAGTATAGTTCGTTTATTGTTAAGAACAATTCTGGCTATTTTTGAAGTTACGGGGTGTTCTTCAAATTGTTCTTCGGGAGTTGATTTTGATAGCAGTATCACAAGTATAGGGAAAAGTATAAATGTCACCATAAGAGATACTAAAATACCTGCACTCATCATCCAACCAAATTGGATAACCGGTAAGATTGAGCTAAATACAAGAGAACTGAATCCTGCTATTGTTGTAATAACAACAAAAAATGATGGTTTAGCCATAGATAAGGTGCTTAAATTAACGATATTTTCTACTGGTTTATTTGGGTATTTAGATGCAAGTTCATTATATTTGACAATAAGATGTACAATAAGTGAGATATTCATAATAAGCTGCAACGATATGAAATTTGATGAGATAACCGTGATCTCCCAACCCGCAAATCCAAAGATACCGCTTGTTATAATAATAGAGGTAGTTGAGATAATCACAGGAATAACAACCCATTTTATCTCTTTAAAGAGCATATAAAGTATAGCAAGAAGAAGTATCACTATAACCACACCAAAGGTTTTTAGATCATACTTTACAAACTCTACCATATCATCGGCGATCATATCAACACCACCAAGATTTAGCTCTACCTCATTGTGTGAAGATTGAAACTCTTTTAATATTTGTCTAATAAATTCAATATTATTGTGATTTTCAACTCTTATTTGATCTCTATAGGTTTTAAGTTCATCTTGTGCTTTATGATAGTTTTTTTGTTCCTCTTTTGTAAGTTTTCTTGATTTTAATAGTTTGACAAATGAATCTCTATTATTGATAAGTTCAAAATACTTTTCATCTCTTTTTAAGTTGATTAAAATTGCAGTGGTTTTAAAATCATCACTTACAAGATTTTCTTTAAATACGGGGCTGCTTAAAAGTTCTTTTTTTACCCTTTTTTTATCTATACCTTCACTCATAACAGTTGGAATATGTTTCAACAGTTCACTAAGTGGAATATCCGTAGAGTCAAGAAGAGGGACATTTGTAATATTTGTTATAGAGTCAACAATATCAAGTTTTTTGATTTGATTTGATATATTAATTATATTATTTAGATTTTCATTGCTTAGAAGTTCTGAATTTGTCGTATAGGTGACTACAAGAAGATCATTAGCATAAAATTGTTTTGAAATATCTCTTGTATATGCAAGGTCTTTGTCACCCTCTAGCAGAAGCGTTTCACTGCTTGCATCAATCTCTAGTTTTAATGCAAAGCTTCCCATAAGTGCAACAAAAAGAAATAGTATTGCAATTGTTACTTTGGGATATTTTAAAGTATAGTTTTTATATAGTTTTCTTAACATTATTTTTTAAGAGATATGATAAGATCGTCTATAGTGCTTGTTTTTAAGAATTCGCTAAATTGAGCTTTATCTGTTTTGATGATACTTACCCCTTCAATATGTACATCATAAATAAGCCAGTTGTATTTGTCTTTTATTGGTTTTTTTGGTTTATAAAGTTTATACATCACATCATACTTTTCTGTACCATTCATAATAGTTGTTAAAAGTTCTGCTCTTGTTGCTTTTACCTTTTTAACATCTGTAACATTGATATTGTGATTTTTGTATGTATCAAGTTTTGAAGAGTATGAACTTTTCATTCTGTTTACATATAGTTCTGTAAACAGCTCTTGTTTTTGCTTATCAATAGCTCTCCATTGTCTGCCTATACTTAGTCTTGCCATAAGTTTAAAATCGAACAGTTCTTCAAGTGTATCAAGTACTTTTTGATCTCTTTCATCTTTTGTTGTGTTTTGCGATTTTATGATAGTTGTTACTGTATCTATCTTCCCTTGAAAATGATTTTTAAGATTATTCATATCTTCTGATGCAAATAGGTTTGTTGATATACAAATAAAAAATAATACACTTAATATTTTTTTCATATTATTCCTTTATGAGTTTATCTCTATTTTGTTCATAAGCAGTTTTAAACAGTGTGTAAAGGTCAACTGCATCTTTTGTAAACTCTTCATACTCATTATAGTGTAAAGATGCATAATTAAACTTATCATATGTTTTTAGATATGTAGAGTCAGAGTTTTTGGCTGTTAGATTGTATGATCTTTTCTGATTGTATACAACAGGATCAACTAAAGAATCAGGATACATACTTATAAGATCTCTTAAATTTGAAGGACCGTAGAAAGGTACTACTATATGAGGTCCCGATCCTACTCCATAGTGTCCAAGTGTTTGCCCAAAGTCCTCTTTGTGTTCGTGGATCTTAAAATGTGTGTGTGCCACATCTCTTAGACCGGCTATACCTATAGTTGAATTTATTAAAAACCTCTGTGTTTCTTCAAAACTGTTTTTAAATTTCAACTGAAGCATATTGTTTGCAAATCTTATTGGAAACAATATATTTCTAAAAAAATTGTTTACACCGTCTCTAAAAAAATCGGGTGTAGCCTTTTCGTATCCTTTTGCCATAGGGATAACAACATGTGTCATAGCACCGTGGTTAAATGATGTAGCTACTTTATTGTAGCCTTTTAATGGATCAGATGATTCTTCTATGGTCATCTCTTCTGAGAACTCATCCATAAAATCATCATTTAACTCTTGTGCAAAGCTTAATGAATTAAAGATGAATATTATAGATATTATTATTGAGAAATTGATGTTTTTCATAAATTATCCTACTTTAAAACTTTCTTTGGTTTTACAAACATCCGTTAGGAAACATTTGTCACATTCAGGCTTAACCGCTTTACAGATATATCTTCCAAACAATACCATCGCTTGATGGAAAATATGAAGATCATCTTTTAGTTTTTTTACAAGTTGCTCTTCTGTTTTTTCAACAGTTTTAGCATCACTAAGACCAAGACGGTGTGATACTCTAAATACATGAGTATCAACAGCCATAAGGTTGGCACCGTCTGCTTCTATCATAAATACATTTGCAGTTTTATTTCCTACTCCTGCTAGTTTAATAAGTGCCTTTGTATCATGTGGGATCAGACCTTCATAATTATTTTGCACATTCTGTGCCATAGCTATGATATTTTTTGCTTTGTTGTTAAAAAAACTACAGCTTTTTAAAAGTTCTTTCACATCATCAAGGTTTGCATCGCTTAACTCATTTACTGATGGATACTTCTCGAATAGTGCAGGGGTGATTATATTTACCCTTTTGTCTGTACATTGGGCAGAGAGTATTATAGCTATTAAAAGCTCGTAGTCATTGTTATATTCCAGCTCTGTTACTGCATCGTTATAGTTCTCTATAAATTTTGTTTTTATAAATTCTATATCTTTTTTTGTAGCTTTTTTCAACTATTGTCAACCCCGCTATTATCATATTTCGCGATTTTAACATAAATTTAATTGAAATTAGATAAACTCTTCAGATACGGTTTCACCCATGTACCAAAATAGCTCTTGGATAAGCTTTTTATCTTTTATTTTTGAGTCGAATTCTTCAAAATCTTCGTTGAATCTTTCTATATATCTGAATATATCTGCAAGGGTATAGTCTCTTTGTGAGTAGAAATTGTCACTTTTTAGGGCTGCTTTGATTATGGATTCATCAAAGATTTGAGTCTTTTTTAGTATATCTATATCGTAAAGTACTGATGTGGCCACAAACTCCGTATCATTAGTAAAGTTCTTACAAAGATCATCAAAACATCCAAGTTGACTTACAAATCTCTTATCATTTAAAAGATCTTTGTTTATGTATTGAAGTATCTTTCTTTTTGTAGGAGTATCATCATTAAACTTGATAAAGTCAAGTATGAAGTATTTGTTATTTTGAAGGTTTGTAGCATATTGCAGATTATCAATGTTTCTAGTAACTGCAGCAAGAGCAATATCACTGTCAAGTTGAAATTGTTTTGGCATATGTTTTAATATAGGGTCTTTTGGGTTCTTTTCGTTATATTCTTCATTTTGTGCAGCTGTTAAGGCAAGATCTTTACTGGCTTTTAGGCTTTTATCTATGTAGATATATGTACGATTGTATTTAGCAACTGCATTTTTGGCAAAGTCCATATCTTTTAAAATTGCTTCAGGAGTGTTTTTTAGAATATCATCACCCATTAGGTTGTCTTTTATGTGATGATTCCACATACTTCTTTTTGCTTCATTTTTTTGGGATATACTTTGTGATGTAACTACAAGAAGTCTAAGTATTGTATTTTTATTATAATATTGATCCGGGTTTATAGCATTTAGCAATTGAGTTTTATCAAGCCAATATTTTACATTGTCAAATATGCCGTCAATTATCTCTTTCATTTACTCTCTTTATTAAATTATGATTATATTATTTTGGTCAAGTTTAGAGGATTATATCTTTAAAATTACTTAAAATTTCAAATATCTCTCCTTTTAAATTGATATTTAAACTAATCTTTATCAATGTATATATTAAGAGCTATTTATAGCAACTATTAGGTACAATATCTTATGAAAAAAAAGAGAATATATTTTAGTACACACGAACCGTTGAGTTTTGAATTTAAACAAAATAAAGATGACTTTATAGTTGAAGAGATCCCATCTTGTGAGTTCTCAAATAAAGGAAACTTTTTTATTATGAAAATAAAAAAAGTTCACTTGTCAACTTGGGAGCTTATTGAAATAATATCAAAAAAACTAAATATAGATGAACACCAAATAGGCTATGCAGGACTTAAAGATAAAAATGCAACAACAACCCAATATATTAGTATCCCTTTAAATAGAAGTAGAGGATATGAGATATTAAATGATCAAAAGATAAAAATCTTAGAAACTTTTAAGCATGATAGAAAGTTGAAAATTGGTGATCTTGAAGGAAATAGATTTATTATTAATCTTAAAAATATAAAAGAGGAAGAACTTCATCATATATACAGATCAATATCACATATTCAAAAACATGGGCTTCCCAACTATTTCGGATATCAAAGGTTTGGTAAAGATGCTAATTTTGAGTATGCTAAAAAGATAGTGTACGGTGAAGAGATAATAAATGACAAAAAATTAAAGAACTTTTTAGTCTCCGCATATCAAAGTTATTTTTTCAACAGCTGGCTTATAAGCAGAGTTGAATTATCCAAGAAGTCAGATTCTAAAAAATTGCTCTCTTTAGAGGGCGATATCTTTAAAGACAAAGAACAAAAGATCATTACAGGGCTAATGCCTGGAAGAAAAGTTAGTAGAGCAAAAGGTGAAGCAGGAAAGTTGGAGTCCAAATATGACGATCCTTTTATACATGATAAAGGTATGAGAAGAGACGGCTGGATATATCCAAAAAATATACAAAATAGATATAATAGTGAAAACAATACTATACAATTAAGTTTTACGCTTCCTAAAAGTTCCTATGCTACTGTGTTTATAGAATCAGTAGCTAATAGAAACTTTGGGTATTGAATTTTATTTGATCTTATGTGATATGGTATATATTACAGGTAGATATATAAGGTTTAAAACAGTACCCCAAGCAAGTCCAAATCCAAGAGCTATAGCAATAGGCTGGAATATAACAGCTTGACCAGTTGCAAAGAATATAAGTGAACTCATCCCTATAAGAGTTGTAATCGTAGTAAGCATAATAGGTCTAAATCTTTTAGTAGCTTTTATAAATATCTCTTCAAGTGTTTTTGCTTTTTTTAAGTATGTCATCATAATGATACCATCGTTTATAACAACTCCTGCAAGTCCTAAAGCCCCAATGATTGAAGGCATAGAAAGATTCAATCCTAAAAGTTTATGACCAAGAAGTACACCTAAAAATGAAAAAGGTATAACAGACATCAAAATAGCTGTTTCTCTAAATGAGTTAAACAAGTAAAGCATAGAAAGCATGATAAGTGTTACGGCTAATGCAGCAGCAGCTATCATATCTCTTGCAAGTTCTTTGTTCTTTTTTGCTTCCCCTTTTAGTACAACTTTTATATCATTTTTCTTTATCTCGTTTAGCATTGGCTGGATCTGTTCCATGACTTCACTTGCCGTTATGATTTTTGTATCAACATTTGCATAGATATAAAAGTTTTTCTCACCATTATCTTTAGTAAGCTGTTCAAATGATTTTTTAATCTCAAAATCACAAACCTCATATAGCCTTACACTAGAACCGTCACTTAGTGGTATCATAGTATTTTTAAAGGCTTCAAAGTCATCTTTGTTTAAACTTTCTATTTTGATATCAAGCATCTCTTTTACATCAAAAGATACAGATTTTTTCTTTGTAAGGTAAAGATTTGAAAGGTATGAACCTATTGAAGCTTCAGTTACACCTAATCTCTGCCCGTATGAATTTACTTTTAGTTTTATCTCATCTATACCGAATTTTGCTGAGTTTGCTACTGATCTTGTACCCTCTATTGATTTTAACTTGGCAGTTAGTTTCTCAATAGATTCAACGATCTTTTTGTCATCATTAGATACAAGTCCCACTTTTACATCTGCTTTTATAGGACCAACCTTTCTTTCTAATACTGAGAGGTCTGTTAGGTTATATCTTTGTTTATAATTGTTTTGTTTTAAAAACTCTTTTAAATCTCTTGATAGCTCTTGTGATGTTTTTGTTCTAGTACGCTCACTAGAATCATAATAAAAGCTTAGATAAGGGGTGATATATCTGTCTAGGAAGTTGTTCGCTTGTAGTTTTTCAAGCTCAACTGTCATATACATAACATAAGGAAATCTTTCAGTATTGCTTCCGCTGTCTCTTCTATATCCTGCTCTTGAATCTATACTTCTGATATGGTATATATCTTTTTTAGCAATAAGGTCTTTTTCTATTTGTTTTACTATCTCAAAAGACTCATCTAGTGTTGTATTTTGATTTGCTTTTATTGAGATCTTTATATCGTCAGCATCAAAAGTTGGAAACATCTGGAACTTTGAGCTTTTTACCATAGTGACAGTTAGAATTGGAACTAAGATGATAAAGATAGTAAGAAAAGTTTTTTTCCATCTCATAAAGAAGTGGATGATCTCATTGTATATTTTGTTTGGGTAGCCCCAATTGGTAACTTTTGCACCGTTTTTAAGAGTATGTGCCGCATGGATAGGTAAAAATATAAAAGATTCTATTAAAGATGCCACAACTAATGCACTAAGTGCTATAGGGATAAGCTTCATAACCTCACCCATAGTTCCACTTATCATAAGTGCAGGCAAAAATGAAAACAGGGTGGTTAAACTTGCAATTGTAACAGGTTTGACCATCTCATTGGCACCTTGTATAGCTGCTTCCTTTGGCTCCATCCCTTCCTCTATATGTTGCTGAATATTTTCACTTACAACAATAGCATCATCCACAACTATACCTATAGCTATTAGAACTCCTACTAGTGAGATAAGATTGATACTAAATCCAAAAAGATGCATATACACAGCAGCTATAACAAACGAAGTAGGGATACCTATAAAGATGATAAATGACATCCTTCCATTTATCAAAAGCCATACAAGCAGTACTATAAATATTATCCCTATTAGTATATTAGACCCAACTATATCTAGTCTCTCTTTTATCCTTTCACTGTTATCGTCACTTATAGATATATCTATATCTTTTTGTTTTGGTTGTATTTTGCTGATGATCTTTTTTATATCTTCTGATATTTTCATAGCATTTGCACTGTCTAGCTGCTTTACTGCAAGGGAGATAGAGTTTTTACCATTGAAAGAGTAAAGAGTGCTAGAGTCTTCATATCGTTTTTTTATGGTAGCTACATCACTTAGATATATACTTCCAGTTGATAGTTTAATAAGAGTATTGGCAAGCTCTTGTGCAGTTTTTGCACCGTTGTAGGTAGAGATATAATAATGCTTTTGAGTATCTTCTATCTTACCTATAGGAAAGATATAAGATAGTGTCCCTATGGTATCAAACAGTTCATTTTTATTTATGCCGTATGCTTCAAGCTTTTTATCATCAAGTAAGATCTCATAGTACTTGTCACTATCACCAAATACGGTAACTTCACTTATACCGCTTACTGTTAGTATCTTACTTTTAAAATCTTCCGCAAATATTTTCATCTGATCTACATTTAGATTTTGGGAAGTTAAAGATATATTTATAAGGTCTCGGCTTCTATCCATAACAGTTACTCTTGGCTCATCCATATCACTTGGAAGATCACCTTTTGTTAATGAAACGGCATCTTTTATCTTATCTGCCATGTTGTATCTGTTTTTGCCTTTTTGCAACTCTAGAACGATAGTAAATTTACCCGGGCTAATAATGGTAGTAGTTTCTATGACACCTTCAAGAGATTTTACATTGTCCTCAATTTTACCTACTGCCATTTTATCAAGTATATCTACACTAGCCCCTGTATATGAACCGCTAATAGATACCATATCCATATCAAAGGTTGGGAATATCTCTTTTGGCATTTTGTTGTATGACCAGATACCAGCTGCAAACACTAAAAAGAAAAGAACATAGTTCATCCTTGCATTGTTAACAAAAAATCTTAAAAAGCCTTCAAAACCATTTTTCATATAAATCCTCTATAATTATTATTTTATAATATTGTATTAATGAGATGGATTATATAATAAAACAGTTAATAGATTATTAATAATAGATAAATAAGGTATTATATGAGTGATTTACAAAGTGAGATAATTGGTTTTACGGTTATTACAATAGTTGTATTGATGTTGGCGTTTTTAACAAAGAAAATGGAAGATAGATATAAAAATGATACAAAATAGGGGAAATAATGAATTTAGATAAGGTAGTTGCAGGGTTTTTTATAATACTTGCTATGACATTAAACTTTGGGTTTTTTTACGGAGACCCGTCAGATATGGCGATGCACAGCAAATATGAACTTTTTGCTGCCATTTTCATAAATATAATAGCAACAGTATTAAAGCTTGGTGATAAAACACAGATGGGTTCAGTACTTATTGCTACAAGTTTAGTTGCTGATCTTCAGCTTATAGCAGCGGCAACTATATGGACTATATTCTCTACACCAAGTGGTGCGGTTGATCCTGAAATATTTGGAGTGATAATATCACTAAGTGGTGGTGCACTTTTAGCAAATGTAACATCAGTTATATTGTATGTTGGCGATACCTTAAAGTCGAAAAGATAAAAAGTGAAAAACAGCTCTCTGTGGATAGTTCTTCAAAGGATGCGGCTTCCTTTTACGGTTATAGCTATCTCATATGCTGTAGCTATAGTGGGACTTGTTGTAATACCCGGTGCAGATGATCAGGGTAATCCGTACTATTTTTCAATTTTTGATGCCTTTTATTTTGTAACTTACACGGCAACTACTATAGGATTTGGTGAGATACCATACCCTTTTACCCATGCACAAAAGATCTGGGTGTCAATGTCTATATATCTAACTGTTGTAGGGTGGTTTTACGGTATAGGTACACTTGTTGCATTACTGCAAGATAAACTTTTTATCAGTGAACTTGCAATGGCAAGGTTTAGAAGGTCTGTTAGAAATATAAAAGAGGACTTTGTTATAGTTCTTGGTTACAATGATACAACAAGTCAGATCATAAGAAAAATGATAGATGAAAACCTAAGAGTAGTAGTGATAGAAAAAGATCAGCAAAGAGCTGATTATCTTATGCTTGAGGGATTTATACCACATGTACCTGTACTTGTATCTGATGTACATACCACTTCATCACTAGAAGATGCCGGTATAAAGTCAAGACATTGTAAAGGTATAATCTCATTATTTGAGAGTAATGTTTTAAATCTTAGGGTGACATTAGCATCTAGGATATTAAATCCTAATATAAAAGTTGCAGTTAAATCAACAACAGATGATGAAAGTGAAAACTTATACGATGCAGGGGCAAATATAGTTGAAAATCCATTTGCTTTAATCTCTTCTCAAATTAGGATGGCTCTGGAAGGTCCAAGTTTGTTCAAGCTTGAAAATTGGCTTTATAAAATAGACAGTTTAGAGTCAAAAACATTTTTTATACCACAAAGTGAAATTATATTGTGTGGTTATGGAAGATTAGGTGAAAAAATCTATGATGTATTTAAACAAAAAGGTATCTATCCTACAGTTATTGAAAAAGATAAAATAAAATTAAGAGTTGCAAAAAATGATGGTGTACAAAATATCATATCTGGTAATGCAGAAGATAAATATATCTTAAAAGAAGCAGATATACAAAATGCAAAACTCATAATAGTAGCAACAAATAATGATACTATAAATTTATCTATAATATCGACAGTCAAAAAATTAAATAAAGAAACAGTGATAATTACAAGGGAAAATGAGCTGTCTGACTTTTCTATTTTTTCAAATGCTAAGATAGATCATATATTTTTACCCTCACAGATACTTATACATAAAACAGCAAATGCTATTATGAATCCTCTTTGTGACAGGATGATAAAAATACTAAATGAAAAAGATGAAAAGTGGGGAAGTACACTATTAAGCCGTCTTATAAAGACAATTAGTACAAGCCCATTAATTATAGAGCTAAATATAACTAAAGAAAAAGCACCTGAGGTTTATAACTATCTTTCAGATAAAACCAATAAACTAAACTTAGAAACACTTACATCATCAAGACATGATCGTCACATGTCTAATAATGTAGTACCGTTACTTGTAATTAGGGAAGAAAAAGATATAATTCTGCCAAATATAGATATTGAACTTAAATGTGAAGATAAGATACTTTTTGCTTGTGATGAAAATGCAAAAAATGACCTTGATTATGTTATAAATAATGTATACGAGTTTCATTATATAGTAACTGGAGTTGAAAAAAAGTACTTTGATAAATTTGTAAGCAGAGGATAAAATATGATACTACTAACTGGACCTTGTGTAATAGAAAACCGTGACAATGTTATGAAAATAGCTGAGATGTTAACAAAACTAAATGAAAATGAAAGAGTTGATTTTCATTTTAAAGCCAGTTTTGATAAAGCAAATAGAACAAGCTTAGATAGTTTTAGAGGTCCTGGACTAGATGAGGGTCTAAAAATACTTCAAGAGGTAAAAGATACTTTTGGGATGAAACTTGTAACTGATGTACATGAATCGTATCAAGTTGCCCCTGCGGCTGAAGTTGTAGATGTAGTTCAGATACCTGCATTTCTTTGTAGACAAACAGACCTGCTTGTAGCTTCTGGAAAAACTAATGCAAAAGTAAATATAAAAAAAGGGCAGTTCTTAGCCGCAAATAGTATGAAACACCCAGTTGCAAAAGTACTTAGTACTAGAGGATGTGATGAGGTTAATTATCAAAACTCTAAAGACAACGGTGTATGGCTTTGTGAAAGAGGAAATGTATTTGGATATGGTGCTTTGGTAGTAGATATGAAAAATCTTATAGCTATGAGAGAATTTGCACCTGTAATATTTGACGCAACTCACTCAGCACAAGTACCAAGTACTGGAGAAACTACAGGAGGGAACTCAGCTGTTGTACCATCTCTGGCAAGAGCTGCTGCTGCTGTAGGGGTAGATGGATTCTTCTTTGAGACACATTTTGACCCAAGTATTGCACTAAGTGATGGACCAAATATGTTAACTATAGATAACTTGTATAAAACAGTTGATGATATATTTAAAATTCAGGATGTTTTAGGATTTAGTTAATAATTAATAGTTAATAATGAATAATTATGGTTGCACTTCGTGCTAATTAATTAACTTTTTGATATAATCCTTAAAAATTTAAATACAATGTTTAATGTATAGTTAAAAGTGGACTTTATTATTCACTATTCATTATTCATTATTCATTTTACGGAGTAAACGATGAATATTATTGAAGGTCAAATGAGATTAAAAGGAACTGAAAAAGTTGCTATTATTAACGGAAGATTTAACCATATCATAACAGACAGATTAGTAGAAGGTGCACGAGATGCATTTAAAAGACACGGTGGAAATGATGAAAACCTTGATCTTATTTTAGTACCAGGTGCTTTTGAGATCC
>JAYEKV010000031.1:26908-28566 GCA_034716855.1 Campylobacterota bacterium
ATTAACGGAAGATTTAACCATATCATAACAGACAGATTAGTAGAAGGTGCACGAGATGCATTTAAAAGACACGGTGGAAATGATGAAAACCTTGATCTTATTTTAGTACCAGGTGCTTTTGAGATCCCATTTGCTTTAACAAAAGCACTAGAGAGTGGTAAGTATGATGCTATTTGTTGTGTTGGTGCAGTAATTAGAGGTGCAACTCCACACTTTGACTACATCTCAGCTGAAGCTACAAAAGGTATAGCATCTGCAACTATGAGTCATGGTATCCCTGTATCTAACGGTGTTTTAACTACTGATACAATTGAGCAGGCTATTGAGAGAGCCGGATCAAAAGTTGGAAACAAAGGTGCAGAAGCTATGACTACAATTATAGAGATGCTTGACCTTTATGCTGAGATGGAAAAGTAATGGCAACTAGAACACAAGCAAGAGAATCTGTAGTAGGGCTTCTTTATGCTTATGATCTTGGTAATGAGGCTATTGCCAAGTTTTCAGATGTGATACTTGAAGATAAAAAGATTAGAAACAAGCAAAAAGATTTTGCACTTACACTTTTTAATGGAACTATTGATAATCTTGAAAAAATTGATGAAGAGATCACAAGCCATCTTAGTAAAAGAGATATTACAGATGTTGGAAGTGTTGAAAAAGCGATACTTAGACTTTCAATCTATGAGATCTTTTTTAGTGGGCTTGATAAGCCTATTATTATAAATGAAGCTATTGAACTTTCAAAAAGATTAGCAAGTGATAATGCACCAAAATTTATAAACGGTGTACTTGATAGTATCAACAGAGATACAAAAGAAGAAGAGGCAAAGTAGATGAAACTTTGTGTTGCATTAGATAACCCAAGTGCAAAAGAGAATCTTGAACTTGCAAGAAAGATTAAAGACTATGATGTATGGCTAAAAGTTGGTTTTAGAAGTTATATAAGAGACGGTAAAGAGTTTTTAGAAGAGTTAAAAGCTATCAATCCAAACTTTAAAATATTTTTAGATCTAAAACTATATGATATACCAAATACCATGGCAGATGCTTCTGAAGAGATAGCAAAACTTGGTGTTGATATGTTCAATGTACACGCAAGTGCAGGTAAAATAGCTATGCAGACAGTTATGGAAAGAGTTTCAAAATATGAAAACAGACCATTGGTACTTGCCGTAACAGCACTTACAAGTTTTGATAATGAAAATTTCAAGTATGTATATAATGAAAATATAGCTCAAAAAGCAACAAAATTTGCAAAAGATACTTTTGAAGCTGGTATGGATGGTGTAGTTAGCTCTGCTTTTGAAAGTAAAGATATAAAAGAAAACACTTCAAATGAGTTTGTAACATTATGTCCTGGTATCAGACCATTTGGTGAAGATGCAGGTGATCAAAAAAGAGTAGCAGATATAAACCTTGCTAAAAAAGAGCTAGTAGATTTTATAGTAGTTGGAAGACCTATATATAAGTCTCAAGATCCTGCTAGTGTAGTAGAAAAGATTTTGAAAAACATCTAAAACTTAAGGTGTTTTTCAACAACTATCTATTATAATTACGCCACTTAAACGGACAAGTGGGTGAGTGGCTGAAACCACACCCCTGCTAAGGGTGCGTACCTTTACGGGTACCGAGGGTTCAAATCCCTCCTTGTCCGCCAC
>JAYEKV010000032.1:0-10417 GCA_034716855.1 Campylobacterota bacterium
CTGTATAAATTCATCCATCTCTTCAACAATCTCTTCAACTGTTCTTTCTCCATTTATCTTATGTAGTAAATCTTTTTGGACATAAAATATTTGAATGTCATTTAAAGGATCAGTATAAACTTTCATTCTATTGTTAAATACTTCATTGTTGTCATCTGCTCCTCTTGCTCGTCCCAATACTCTATCTCTTGCGACTTCTTGAGAAACTACAACTTCTATAACATTTACAAGCTCTACATCAGTTTCATTTAAAAGATATTTATCCAACTCCTCCATCTGTTCCAGACTTCTTGGATAACCATCAATGATAACAACATCCGTAGGTGCATTTTTAATAGCACCTAGTATTGTTTCTATAGCTATTTGTATAGGGACTATATTTCCTGCACTTATATATTTATTAATAGTTTTACCTATTTCGCTTCCGCTTGCTACTTCTGCTCTAAACATATCGCCTGTAGAATAGTGTGTAATATTTTCATGTTTTTTAGCAATAAGTTCTGCATCAGTTGTTTTACCGCTCCCTGGAGCACCAATTATTAAAAATAGTTTCTTCATCTATTTTCCCTTATCTGTATAAATTTAGTGCAATTATATCTAAAACTCTTTAATATCTAGAAGCAATAATGTTAATATTTTTACACTCTAATTAATAATTAAAAAAACTAAAATATTGAATATTTTCAGGTAAAAATATTTGTCTAATATATCTATATTTTGATACAATTAATAATAAATAAAATAATTCAAAGGACAAGTATATGGGACAAAATAGAGACATAATTGAAGATGAACTCAAAGATTGTGAAAATCTGCAAATAGACACAACTGAAAACGAAAAGAAAAAAGGTAAAAAAGGTAAAGTTCAGATCTGGGTAAAAGAGGAAACTTTAGAATATGAAAAAGAGTTAGCAAAACTTCAAGTAGAACTTTTAAAGTTCCAAAACTATGTAAAAGAGAAAGGTTTAAAAATACTTATGATCTTTGAAGGTAGAGATGCAGCAGGAAAAGGTGGTACTATAAAAAGAATCACTGAACACCTTAATCCAAGAGGTGCAAGAGTTGTTGCTTTAGAAAAGCCAAGTGATACAGAAAAAACTCAGTGGTATTTTCAAAGATATGTGCAGCATCTACCAAGTGCCGGTGAGATAGTGATCTTTGACAGAAGCTGGTACAACAGATCCATGGTTGAGCCTGTTATGGGATTTTGTACAGAGAGAGAACACCACAAGTTTTTAAAAGATGCACCTGATTTTGAGCAAATGATCGTTGATGAAGGTATTCAGATATTTAAGTTTTATTTCTCTGTTTCTAAAGCAGAACAAGCAAGAAGATTTAAAAAAAGAGAAACAGATCCTCTTAAGCAATATAAATTAAGTCCTGTAGATAAAGAATCTCAAAGATTATGGGATGAATATTCACTTGCAAAATTTATGATGTTAAGTGCGACACATACTGAAGCTGCACCTTGGACTATCATCAAAAGTGACAATAAGAAAAAAGCAAGAGTAAATTGTATCAAACATATTTTAAGTTTTGTAGATTATCCAAATGCTATACCTAAAAAAGAAGTAGAAACAGATAAAGATATTGTTATTTATGGAAGAGATGAAGCTATAGTTATGGAAAAACAATTTAGATTTTCACTAAAATAAAAAAGTTCTTATAAATTATGTGTTATTAACAACTTTTTTTATACAATTACAAAAAAGAAACTAAGGAAATAAAATATGAATTTAATGGTATTTGGTGCACCTGGTGCAGGAAAAGGTACACAAGCTAAGTTTTTAATAGAGAAGTATGGTATCCCTCAAATCTCAACAGGTGATATCTTAAGAGCAGCAATTGCAGATAAAACAGATATGGGTATGGAAGCTAAAAAGTTTATGGATGAAGGTAAACTTGTTCCTGATTCAACTATTATTGGTATTATTAAAGATAGATTGGCAGAAGATGACTGTAAAAAAGGTTTTATACTTGATGGTTTTCCAAGAACGCTACCACAAGCTGAAGCTTTAAATGAATTAATGAAAAATATGGAAATCTCTTTAGATAAAGTTATCTCTTTAAATGTTCCGGATGAACTAATAGTTGGTAGAATTACAGGCAGAAGAGTTTGTTCTGATTGTGGGGCATCATTTCATGTGGAATTCAATCCTTCAAAAGAGGAAAATAAATGTGATTACTGTGGAAACGAACTTATTATCAGAAAAGATGACAATGCCGAAACTGTAAAAAGCAGACTGGGAGCCTACCATGAACAAACAGCTCCACTTATTGAGTTTTACACTAAAATGGGTGTTATGGTAGAACTTGATGGAACAAAAGATGTTGCAGAAGTAACAGCTGATATGATAAGTGCTATTGACTAATAAGTGATAATATAGAAGGTAATACTTGGAAAAAAATAGAAAAATATTTTTAATCAAAAATGAAACACAAGAAACAGTAGGTACATTTTTTGCTGTTTCTAAAGAAAAACTTGAACAATATATAGAACAAAAAAATCTATATCCAAAAACAGAAATCACTGTAGAGGAATATATAAATGAAGATTTTGATTCAGATGTTGTTCCTCTTCTTTATACAGAAAGATTTTTGTGGTATGAACTAAAACACAGTCACTGTGTTCATATTGTAAAGTAGAAGTTTTGCAAGCTCTGTGTCAAGTTGATTATATCAACTATTGACACTGACCTTTATTTATTAATTTATATATTTACCGCAACTTGTTCTTTGTGCATCCATGATCTCAATCTCCCTAGCTCCTGATATAACTATCTCTGGATCAAGAGCAAGATTTAAAGATGTATCTTTATCTTCATAATTTATAGCATTTAAAATCACCTTTAAAGCTTCTAATCTTGCTGAGTGCTTATTGTCTGACCTTATAACTGTCCAAGGTGCATTGTGAGAGTGAGTAAGTCTTATCATATTATATTTTGATCTAGTAAAATCATCCCATCTCTCTTGAGCCTGCATATCAATTTCACTAAGCTTCCATTGTCTTAAAGAGTCATTTTTTCTTCGTTCAAACCTTCTAGCCTGCTCCTCTTTTGTAACTGAGAAGTATAATTTAACTAAAATAGTACCTTGTCTAGTCAAGTCTTTCTCAAATCCAATTACACCTTTCATAAAGTCTGCATACTCTTTTTTTGTACAAAAACCAAATACATCTTCTACCATAGCTCTGTTGTACCAACTTCTGTCAAATAATACTATCTCACCACCTCTTGGGAAATGTTGAATATATTTTTGGTAAAACCATTGAGTTTTCTGCTCCTCTGTAGGTTTACCAAGAGCTACAACCCTATAATGTTTTTCATTCATATATCTTGTAACTCTTCTAATAGTTCCACCTTTTCCTGCAGCATCTCTACCTTCAAAAAGTATTATCATCTTTTGATTGTTATTTTCAATATGTCTTTGTAATTTTATAAGTTCTGCTTGATAAGGTTTAAGCTCTTTTTCTTGTTTATACTTTTTTATTGCTTTTTGATTTTTATTATCTTTAGATTTTGATTTTTTAAAAGTCTCTACCAACTCCTCCAATGTTACTGTTTGCCCATCTATCTCAATACTGTTGTTTTCCATATATTTCCTTACTCTATTAATTTTATCTTTTATATATTATATAATGATTTATTTTAATAACAGTAATGTACTTATGAGATATTTATTGATATTAGTAATAAAAAAAGATTTTATTTTTAATTTTAATATAAAAACGACCGCAGGAGAGAATTGCGATCGTTTTTAGTTAATTTTCTACTTAGAAGTAGTTTCGTAAGGATTTTTCGGTAATGCTGTATGAGGAAGATTTTTTCTTCTCTCAATTTTATCATCTGGAGCATAATTTTTAGCAAGATAATCTAAGATCACTTTCTCTGTATTTTCACCTTTTGCATTAGGCATATCTAAAGACCATAGTCCTTGTGTTTTTTGCATCCATACAATCATATCTTTCCAAGTTTGTCTATCACCTCTTTGAAGAGTGATAAACTTGGCACTATGACAAACTGTACAGTTTGCTATAACATCCTCTACACCTTTATCAACAATTAAGCCAGTTGCAGGATCAATCGCCTTAACTGCTTTAACTTTTTTAGGTGATGCTGCATTTACGCTTAGTGCAAAAACTGCACTTAACGCTAATGTTCCAATAACTTTTGTTAGAGTTCTCATAGTAACTCCTTATACAGCTTGAACTGCGATTCTATGACAAGAGTTATTTAAGTATCCTCTTGGATTCCATCCTGGAAGTACCATTGGTTGAGATACACCGTTTGAATCTACCGCTCTAGCCCATACTTCATAGTATCCATGAATTGGAAGAGATACAACAGCTGACCATTTTTGCCATGCAAGTTTGTTTGCAGCCATTTCAAGATTTGCTTTTTGCCAAGTAGCACCAAAGTCAATCGATACATACATCTCTTTAATATCTAAATCACCAGCCCATGCTTTTCCTCTAACTTCGAACGGCTTACCAGTTTCTCTGTTTACACCAGTTTTAGGATAAGTTACTATAGACTTAACAGGCATAGACTCAATTGTAACCATATCAGGCTTAGGTACTTTTGTACCAGGAGCTACAGGATTACCTGGTACTCTATATGACTGACCAGTCATCTTTTTACCATCATGTACAGTATCTCTAATCATGATTTTCTTAAGCCACTTACCAGATACAGATGCAGGCCAACCACCAGCTACTAATCTTAATGGAGCACCATTTTGATAGTGAATAGGTTCACCGTTTAATTCCCAAGCAAGTAAAGTCTCAGCTTCTAATGCTTTAGCAATTGGTACACCTCTTGAGATAACAGGCTTACTTGGATCACCGCTTAAGTGAACATCTGCACCTTTATATCCAATATAGATAGCTTTTTGAGTTAGACCCATTTCTGCTAATACATCTTTAAGTCTTACACCTGTCCATTTTGGACATGCAATTGCACCAGTTGACCATTGGTTACCTTTTGCAGGAGGGTTGTACTCTGCTCTACCATTACCACCACACTCAATTTGAAGTGCATAAGTATAGTGCTTAAATTTCTTCTTAAGATCACCAATAGTTAACTTGATATGCTCTTTTTTTGCAGTACCTTTATCAGCTATAATCTCAAACGACCAAGAATCTGTATTTTCTACAGTACTAGACTCTACAGGAGGCTGACCGTTATTTCTAATAAATGTATATTTATTTGGAGTAAAGTCATCATCTAATAGATGTGGAGGAGTTTCAGCATTGATTGGTCTGTCGTTTAAGTAAACAAGCCCATCTTTACCTTTTACTTTAAAAGGTGTTTTACTGTCTGCAAGTGCAGCAGGGATAAGTCCACCAGGCATATTTTGAGCAAACGGTATGTTTGAACCAACTGCAGCTGCCATAGCCATTAGTGCAGATTTTTTTAAGAATCCTCTTCTTGTATTTGGGTCTACTTCTCTACCAAACAGTTCAAGATCAGCTTTAACTGCATCTTGAGCATATGCTTCATGTATACCAATTTCTTTTACTTCGTTTTCCATATAAAGTCCTTTAGTTATTAATTGTTTATAAGATTAACTTATAGGGAGCAGTATTACATAATTAATTTTAAATTATAATTAAAAATCATAATAAATTATTTATATATATTATAATAAATTATAATAAATTACAAAAAAGTTACATCATAGATATTAAATTTCACCAATTATTTAAGTACTTTTATATATAGATTTGATATTATTCACTTATGAAAAAATTTATAAGTTATACCAAATCATTAGAGATATTAAATAATATTGGCCAAGGGTTCTTATCAACCCAAAAAGTTTATGTAGCACAAAGTTTGGGAAATATTTTGGCAACTGATATTGTTGCAGATGTAAACTCCCCTGCTTTTGTTACTTCAAGTATGGATGGATACGCTATAAAGCATAGTGATATTAAAAACAATAAAATAGAAATAATAGACAAAAACCCTGCAGGTGAAGTGGTTGAATCAGAAGTTATAAAAGGTACAACAATAAAAACTTTCACAGGTTCTTTGATGCCAGAGGGTTCAGATACACTTGTACCTATAGAGAATGTAGAGGTTCAAAACAACTATATAACTATAACCAAGAGTGTACCAAAAGGTTTTGCTACAAGAGATGTAGGTGAAAACTATAAAAGAGGTGAAGTTCTTATTAAAAAAGGAACTATCATAGATTTTGCACATATTGGTGTAATGGCTAGTTTAAATGTAGTTCAAGTTGAAGTTTATCAAAAACCTACAGTTGCCATTGCAAGTACCGGAAGTGAGATACTTGATGTGGGTCAAACACAAACAAATGATGCTCAAATAAGAAGCTCAAATCATCTAACCCTTGAAGCGATAGCATCAAAACACGGTGCAGATGTAATACAAATGGGTGTTGTAAAAGATGATAAAGAATCTATTACAAATCTACTAAACAGTGCTCTTAAAAGTGCTGATATAGTTGTAACAACAGGTGGTGTGAGTGTTGGTGACTATGACTATGTAAAAGATGTGATAAAAGATACTCTTGGTGCAGATGTATTATTTCAAGGGGTAAATATAAAACCGGGTCAGCATATACTTTTTGCTACAAAAAACGGTAAATATATTATAGGATTACCTGGATTTGCATACTCTAGTACAGTAACATTCCTTTTATATGTACTTCCTTTGATATTTAAATTTAAAGGTTCAAATGAAGTTTTAAATATTGTAGATGCAATTATTGATGAAGATTATCCTAAAAAAGCACCAAAAACTATATTTAGTGCTTGTAATATAAATCTTATAGATGGTCAATATATAGTTGACTTTAAAGGGAAAAAGAATGGTACAAGTGCCATATTGACAAATATGCTTGAAAACCCTGGGCTTTTAATACAAGAGGAAAATGACACCAATCTTAAAAAAGGTGACAAAGTAAAAGTTATACTGCTATAACTTTTATATCACCTTTTGGTGCAAGAACGAGCAGTTTGAAAGCTCCTCTTTATCTTCACTGTTTACATGAGCTTGTATATCTTCAAAACTGTACTTATTTGAATCATAAATATATACAAATGCCTCATCCCCTACTTCTAAAAATGTACTCTCACCAAACTTTGTATAACTAGTTGCTCCAATACTTATAACCATCCCTTCAGGTGAGTTACAATTTTTAATATGACTACTTAAATCTTCTAAAGGACCATTATCTTTTTGCTCATTTAGCTTTTGAATAATCCAATCTTTTAACTGTCCATAGATATAGTTGTAAGTTTTTACAGCACTATCTTCGCCATATTGGTGCACTTTTCCATCTCTTTTTAAAAATGATGCTATATGATAGCTGTCTAATATTCCATTTGAATCAAAAGAATCAACAGGTATAATTTGTGAAGATATCCCTTTTGTTTCCTCTGCCCAGTTTTTCTTTTCACTTATCTTTTTTGCACCCTCTTTTCTTATAGTACAATCATTATAAGCTGTAAAAAAGTTAGGTGTAAAATCTACAACCTTACCACCTTCATATTTCAGTTCACAGATCAAGGCAACCTCAGGTTCCATCTGCAAGTTACCATCTTTTGTTCTTGGGTGTACAATATTTTTACTTGATAGAGGATATGTACCTAAAAAACTCTCACTGTTTGGCAGATAAAAAGGGAAGATACCTTTGGGTGCATTTTCATCCTCTACTACCACATCAACAAAATCAGATGCTTCACCTGCCTGCTCTAAATGGTGGGCAAAATTTCCAGCTATTCCAAAACCTATAAATTTTTTTAAATGATTTTTACTCATACTATTCTCTTTTCTTTTTTTGCAATTGTAACATAATAATTTTTATGCTATCATATTCAAAATCAATATTAAGGATAATTTATGTCAAATACAACACAAATAGAAACAATAGAATTAGCGGGTACTAAAAGTGGCACTATAAGTGTAGCAAATATCACAGATCCTTATGGTGCAAACACTGGAGAAGTTACAAGTATCGGTATCTCATTGGTTGGAGATGAAGTTGAATGGAAAGTTCATATACCAAAAGAAAACATCGACGCTCTAATAGCTGCACTACAAAAAGCAAAGTAATTTATACTTTGCTTTTACTTCCTATTTTTAACTAATTACTTATACAACTTTTACTATTATATGCTCTTAAAATATAAATATTGGAAATATTATGGAAAACTCACACTCTACAGAAAATTTGCTAGAACAATATAAAAATGCAGTAGACTTGTCTATGATTGTTTCTAAAACTAATCCAAAAGGGATCATCACCTATGTAAATGATCAATTTTGTGATATATCAGGCTATACACAAAGTGAACTTATAGGACAAAACCATAATATCATAAGACATCCAGATATGGATAAAGAAGCCTTCAAACAACTTTGGGGCACTATAAAATCTAAAAAGGTTTGGAAAGGTCTTGTAAAAAACAAAACAAAAGACGGAAAAGAATATTTTGTTGACACTGTTATCATACCCATACTTGATGATAACGACAATATTGTTGAATATATCGGACTTAGAAATGATATAACAAAACTTTTTGAAAGTGAAAAACTTCTTGAAAAAACAAAGATAGATGATCTTACAAAATTAAAAAGCAGAGTTGCACTTATTGAAGATAAAGATGCCATAGATGATCAAAAACTTGCATTGATTGATATAAGATCATTTAGGCATATCAATGATTTTTACGGTCACAATATCGGAGATACTTTACTAAAAGTTGTTGCCAAAGAACTTAAAGAGTTTTTCAAAGGTTATGAGTGTAAATTGTATAGAGTACCTATAGATATTTTTGCTATTTTGACCTCTCAAAGAATTGAATCACTTGAAGATAAAGTAAAAAAATTCAGTGAATATATTGCAACAAAACCAATTAATATAACGGATAGTCATATCTATATCAATATTGTATCAGGTCTTGCCACATATAAAGATGGTAAAACTATTTATCAAAATGCAGATATAGCACTACAATATGCCAAATCACATAAAAAACAGTTACAGATTTATAATAATGAGCTAAACCTTCAAAAAGAGATAGAACAAAATCTATTGTGGACCCAAAGACTAAATGAAGCTATCTACGATGATAAAGTTCAAGCTTTTTACCAGCCTATTATAAACAACAAAACTATGAAATGTGATAAGTTTGAATCCCTTGTAAGAATCATAGATGAAAATGAAAATGTAATATCTCCATTTTATTTTCTTGATATTTCAAAACAAACAAAACTGTACTCATACCTTACTAAAATTGTATTAGAGCAGTCATTGGAAAGATTTAAAGATACTCCATATAGTTTTTCTATAAATCTAGCAGTAGATGATTTTGAAAATGAAAAAACCTTAAATATGCTGTTTGATGTATTAAAGTCTCAAGAGATAGCAAATAAAGTTGTACTTGAGATAACAGAAAGTGAAGAGATACAAAACTTTGAACTTATTACTGATGTAATTTCTCAATTTAAAGAGTACGGCTGTAAAATAGCAATAGATGATTTTGGAAGCGGTTACTCAAACTTTACATATCTTATGAAGCTTCAAGCAGACTTTATTAAAATTGACGGCAGCTTAATAAAAAATATAGATACTGATCTTTCATCTCAATCAATTGTAAAAGCTATAGTATCATTTGCAAATGAGATGAATATTTTAACAATTGCAGAATATGTACACAATGAAATCATACTGGAAAAAGTAAAGGAGCTTGGGATTGACTATTCTCAAGGATTCCACCTAGGTATGCCCAAAAAGGGATTAGATATAGATGCATCACTATTAGACTGATCCATTCACACTAAATTAACACTTCTTTGATAAGATATTAATTAAAAAAATAAATAAAAGGAAACAACATATGAAATATATTATAAGTTTACTACTACTTATAAGTTCAGTATTTGCTAACAATGACTTTCTAAATCCGGAAGATGCTTTTAAAACATCTGTAACAAAGTCCAATGAGAACATTACCTTTAAGATAAAGCTTGATAAGACAATATATCTATATGATGAATATATAGTTGTATCTATAGTTCAACCTAAAAAGATCGATATAACAAAAGAGCTTAATATAAAAGAACCTATAAGCTATGATGGCTTTATAGTACATTTTGATCAACTTGAGGTTGATGTACCGCTAAGCTTAATAAAAGAAAAAATAGGAGATAAACCTTTTGAGATAAACCTTGAATATCAAGGATGTTCAAAAGCAGGACTATGTTACTCACCTATGAGTATCTCATATAGTTCAGCACAAACCCCTGCACCTAAACCAAACACACAACAAGAAGAGAAAATAACAATAAATGAAACAGACACCATAGCCCAAACACTAAAAGAGGGAAATGTACTTCTTATACTTGCTACTTTCTTTGGTTTTGGTCTGCTTTTGGCTCTTACC